>JALSMF010000411.1 GCA_026987795.1 Bacteroidales bacterium | reverse complement strand
GTTTACGGTTATGGTCTGAGAGTTGTCGCTTCCGGCACCGTTGGTTACGGTTAAAGTTCCGCCGGTATAGTTTGCAGCGGGAAAGTTAACAACTGCAGTTGTCCCGTCATTAGAAACAACCGTTCCAGCAACTCCTCCGATATCAAATGTAGAGCCCAGCAAGTCCGTTCCGGTAATGGTTAACTGTTTTCCTCTGTCTTCAAATAAACTTGTAGGAGAAACACCGGTAACAGAAGGCGGGTTGCAGGCTTCATCTAAAGTAAATGCCGCAATTCTTGTGAATTTTGTTGTATTACTTGAAGCATCCATATATGCATGTGTATACCAAAAAGTGAGATCATCAACAGGGTCTACAGATATCATAGAATAATCCCCCCACCTGTTATATGTACTTTGAAAATTGCTTCCGTTTTGGATAACGGTTTCAGCAATATCCATTGTATTTACAGGTGCACAAGTTGATTGACCTACAAATCTTAATCCGGGATACACAGAAGTCGCATCTGAAACAGAATATGCTAATGCTGTTTGTCCTATTCCGTTCATAGCTATACTTCCCATCCATCTGCTTACACCGTCAGGAGCAAATGTACTTTCCTGTACTTTTGTCCATCCGGTTCCTGTATTTTCCAACTCATACCATCTCATAGCACCTTGAGTACCGGTACCGTCTAAATCAATAGTGTGTGTGCAAACTATTTTTTGAGTTCCGCTGAAATTTCTGTATTGAACTCTGTGCATTAAAACTTCGGCGACAGCATCTAATTTTTGTGTTGTTCCGGGCTGAGATATATTGTCCCATGTTCCGGCAGAAAAATCGCTGTCAAATGCAGCAACCGGTATTTGCAATGTTCTTGCAAAAGTAGAATTTGCAGGTGTTACCCAGTCGGCATTCAATTCATACATCCATATCTCATCTTGCGTTACAGACGATTCAAAAGCGTCATCTACAACAGTTACAAATATACCCGGCGTTCCTGCAGGAGGCCAAGCAGTCCCGTCAACATCAATCGGCATAATTGCATGGAATCCGTCATAAGTTCCCGGTCTGTTAGGGTTTGTAAATGCAATCATTGTAGGATTTGCACCTCCGGCAAGCATAACGGAACGTTCAAAAACATAAACATCATTACTTCCGCTTGTATTTGTCCCCATATAATAACCGTCTTCCTGAATACCGAGTTTCATATAATCAGGAGTGTCCGCTACATCAAAAGACCATGAATACCACGTTCCCGTGGGATCATTTGTCGTAGAAACAGCAATCAGCATATAGTCGTTGGATGCTGATAAAGAAAATTCGACATAAAGCCATCTGTCAGCCATTTGGTCGTAAAGCACTATAGGGTCTCCGTCATTTTCTCCGGCACCCGGCAAGGTAGGATCAAAAATAGTATTTAAATTTGAAGGTCCTGCAGCGATAGTTCCCGTTGCTTTATCATAAATGGCATATTGAACATTTAAAACCTGAAAAAAATAATTAGGACCGACATCTCCGTTGCAGTCAGAAGGAAATGAACCCGTTGTTTGTCCGGCATAATTATAAGTGATAGCCTTACCACCTTTGCCGACGGTTCCCATTTTTTTCTGTTGAACAGGATCTTTTACAGGAATATTCATATGCGAACCGGTTGTGTACCATTCCCTGTCTCTGTGCATATTCATATAAAACTCCCGAGGTTCTGTTTTTATGTCAGAAATTACAGGAGCATCTCTTAAAGGTTTTGAAATTGCAAAACCTACAGGCTTTTTTATAGCAGAAGGATGGACAACCCTATTTTTTAAAGAAGTTTTTTTATCGACTTTCTTTAATGACTGTTGTGAAAAACTTATTCCGGAAAAGAGGAATAAAAAAATTGTGATAAGAGTAAATAAACGTTTCATAAGATGCTAATTTTAAGTTAATTATAGGCAGTATTAAAACTATACCTCTTTAATTTATACGAATATTCTTAAAAAAGGTTTCATAAAAGCATAAAAATTATTGTCTGTATTTAAAATACGAATTTACAAATATAATAAATATGTTGTAAAACAATATAAATTTGTATGAAAAATAGTTGTGTTTTTTTATAAAAATGTTCTGTTGTTTATAAATTAACATCTGATTTTAAGAAAAAAAATTAATTTTATAATTTTTTAGAAAACAATAAAAAATATATTATGAATAAAAAAAATAAAATAGTAGAACTAAAGAATATTTCAGTTTACAGAAAATATAATAAAGTATTATCAGATATAAGTTTTTCCGTAGACAAAGGTGAGTTTGTTTATTTAACCGGCAGGGTAGGAAGCGGAAAATCAAGCTTGCTTAAAATTATTTATGCCGACGAAGAAATAAGAACGGGTGAAGGTACGGTTGCAGGGTACGATTTAAAAAAGATAAGACCTAAAGAAGTGCCCTTTTTGAGACGAAAAATAGGAATAGTTTTTCAGGATTATAAGCTGCTTACAGACAGAAATATATATGATAATCTTAAATTTGTCCTTGAAGCTTCCGGAGAAAAATCTAAATCTGTTATAAAAGATAAAATAAAAAGTATATTGCTTACGGTCGGTTTAGAAGGGAAAGAAAATCGTATGCCTTTTGAATTGTCGGGAGGAGAACAGCAAAGTGTCGGTATTGCACGTGCTTTAATTAATAATCCGTTACTTATTTTGGCAGATGAGCCTACCGGAAATTTAGATGAAAAAAGTTCTGACAATATTATGAGACTTTTAACAGATGCTTCAAAAAATAATACGGCGGTTATAATGGCAACACATGATATGAATCTTATAAAAAAATATCCTGCAAAGGTTTTTAATTTAGAAATTAAATAAATTTTATGAGTAATATTTTTGCAAATATAAAAGTCTGATAATTAGCCGGATATTAAAAAATAAATAAAAAAAGCATAAAAAAATATCATAAGGTTTTTTATTTATAATAAATAATAATGTATATTTGCAAATCTGAAACAGATGTTAAATTATTGATAACTAAAATATACCGAAAATGACAAAAGCAGATTTAGTTAATGAAATATCAAAACAAACAGGAGTAGAAAAAGTAGCCGTTAAGAAAATAGTTGAGGCTTTCATGGAAAACATAAAAGAGTCTCTTAAAGATAATCAAAATGTATATTTGAGGGGTTTCGGAAGTTTTATAGTTAAGAAAAGAGCAGAAAAAACAGCAAGAAATATCTCTAAAAATACTACTATTATTATTCCCGAACACTTTATTCCGGCATTCAAACCTGCTAAGACTTTTGTCGCCGAAGTAAAGAAAAACGTTAAATAAATTTTTACATATTTTTTAAATTAAATTGAAGTTATGCCCAGCGGAAAGAAAAGAAAAAGAGCAAAGATGTCAACGCATAAGCGTAAAAAACGTCTGAGAAAAAACAGACATAAAAAGAAAAAATAATGTTTTTCAGTCTGTTATTAAGATACCAAAAAGAGCCGCAATCGGCTCTTTTTGGTTTGTTGAAGTTTTATGTATAAAAAAAGACTAGAGTGACTAACGAGCTTATAATCAGTGTCTCGAAGAGAGATATAAGTATAGCGTATACCGAGGAAAAGAAACTTGTAGAAATTCATAAGGAAAAAAGCAACAATAAATTTACCGTCGGCGATATTTTTTTGGCAAAAGTCAAGAAAGTTATGAACGGTTTAAATGCAGCTTTTGTTGACGTAGGTTATAAAAAAGACGCATTTTTGCATTATTTTGACCTCGGACCGCAATTTAAATCGCAGGAAAAATTTTTAAATTTAGTTTTAAACTCTAAAGAATCTTTTCCGAAACTGCAAAATTTTAAACCTCTGCCGGATATTAATAAAAGAGGTAAAATATCGGATGTCTTAAAAGGCGGACAGACAGTCCTTGTCCAAATTGCCAAAGAGCCTATTTCAACAAAAGGTCCCAGATTAAGTTCGGAAATATCAATTGCCGGCAGAAACTTAGTACTAATACCGTTTTCAAATACAGTATCGGTTTCAAAAAAGATAGTTTCCGAAGAAGAAAGAAAACGCCTTAAAAGACTCATACAAAGTATAAAACCTGATAATTTCGGTGTAATAGTAAGAACCGTTGCAAAAAATCGCAGGGTAGCTCTTCTTGACGAAGAGTTGCGAACGTTGATTGCGAAATGGGAATCAATGCTCCTAAATCTTAAAAGCATAAACCCGCCTGCAGTTGCAATGGGCGAAATGAATAAGCCCGCAGCTCTCCTCAGAGATATTATGAATAACTCATTTACAAATATATATGTAGATAACGAATCCGTATACCAACAAATAAAATCATATATTTCCGAAATCGCTCCGGACAAAGAAAAAATAGTTAAATTTTACGATAAAAGAACTCCCGCTTTTGATTATTTCGGCATAAGTAAGCAGATAAAAGCACTTTTCGGAAAAACCGTAAATATGGAAAACGGTGCATATCTGATAATTGAAGAAACAGAAGCACTCACGGTAATTGACGTAAACAGCGGAAACAGATCAAAAAGAGCTGCAGACCAAGAAACAAACGCTTTAGAGGTAAATATGTTATCTGTTAAAGAAATAGCCAGACAACTGAGATTGCGAGACATAGGAGGAATAATCGTAGTTGATTTTATTGATATGCATTCAAATGAAAATAAAACGAAAGTATATCAATATATGAAAGAGCAGATGGACAAAGACAGAACAAAACACAGTATTCTTCCTCTCAGTAAATTTGGCTTAATGCAAATAACCCGTCAAAGAGTAAGACCTGCCACAGATATAGAAACAAAAGAAACATGTCCTGTTTGTGACGGAACCGGAGAAATTACCCCGAGCATTTTATTCATAGACGAAGTGGAAAATCACCTTAAATATATGACGGAAAAATATAAAGGTAAAATTTTACTTTATGTTCACCCCTATATCGAGGGTTACTTAAAACGCGGATTTCCGTCAAGACTTTTAAAATGGAAATTGAGATATAAAAGAATAATAAAAGTAATTCCTGCCGTAACATACACGTTTTTAGAATATCATTTTTACGATAAAGACGGAGAAGAACTTAAAATATGACATTCTCTGAAATAAATTCCGGTTTATTTCAAAACCGGAATTACGATATTATTTTACACACTGTTGTAATAATCAGTTACAAATTTATTTAATTTTAAAATATTATTTTTGAACCGACGTTAATGAACTTTAATAAAGTTCCGGATGCTGAAAAGCTGCTAATAATTAACTTTTAAAAAATAAAAAAATGAAAAAACTTATTGGTATTCTGTTTTTTAATATCATAATGTTCAGTTATTTTACTGTTAATTCCCAAATAATTCAACCTGTAAAATGGACATTTTACACTAAAAACATTTCATCCGATGAGGTAAAACTAATTGCCAAGGCTACAATAGACAAAACCTGGCACCTTTACGGTCAGTACTCAGAACCCGCAGGAGGCATACCGGCAGAATTTATATTTGAAAAATCAGATAAATATAAAAAAGAAGGAAAAGTTGCCGAATGGCCTAAGCCGCACAAAAAGTATGATGATATAATGCAGGCAAATATCCAGACTTTTGAAAAAGAAGTCTATTTTACACAAAAAATAAAAGTACTGTCAGATGAAAATTTTGTAATTTCCGGCTCTTTTTCAGGACAAGCTTGTACAGATGAAGGAATGTGTATTCCTCTTACCGAAGATTTTGAATTTAATGTTTCAGGACTTAAAACATTAGAAAAACAGTTTCCGAAAGAAACAAAAGAAGAAAATATCAAAAACAAGGATACTGCAAAAATTTCGGAAATTGACATAAACGAGAAAAGTGAAACAGATATTGCAGGAATAACCGGTTCCGATAACAACAACGAACAAGATACAACAATAACCGATACTGACGAAAGCGAAATAAACTCGGCAACCGACAAAGGCGGTATGTGGGGATTGTTTATAGCGGCAATAATTGCAGGATTAGCGGCAATTTTAACGCCCTGTGTTTTTCCTATGATACCGATGACGGTTTCTTTTTTTATGCACGAAAAAAAATCGAAAGCAAAAAGCAGAGCCGAAGCATTATTCTTCTCTTTCTCAATAGTGCTGATTTACACCGTTATAGGAACTCTTGTTGCAGTAACACTCGGTCCTGAATTTGCAAACTGGCTAAGTACTCACTGGATTCCTAACGTAATATTTTTCTTGGTATTTATGATTTTTGCCGCCTCATTTTTCGGTATGTTCGAAATAGTGCTGCCCAACTGGATGGTAAAAAAATCAGAAGAACAAGTTGATAAAGGCGGTTGGCTTGCACCATTTTTTATGGCATTCTCACTTGTCGTAATTTCATTCTCATGCACCGGGCCGCTTGTCGGAACCGTTCTTGTTGAATCTGCAGGCGGAAACGTTCTGCGTCCGATAATAGGAATGTTGGGCTTCGGGTTGGCATTTGCAATACCGTTCGGAATATTTGCATTCTTTCCGCACCTTATGAACAAAATGCCGCAATCGGGCGGTTGGCTGAATTCGGTAAAAGTAGTTCTCGGTTTTATAGAATTGGCACTCGGACTTAAATTTTTAAGTATTGCAGATTTAACATATCACTGGGGCTTACTTAACAGAGAAATTTATCTTGCACTCTGGATTACGATATTTACTTTGATGGGCTTTTACCTTCTCGGGAAAATAAAATTTGCACACGACAGTGACTTACCTTATCTGAAAGTTCCGCGGTTGGTTTTTGCAATTTTTACCTTTGCTTTTGTTGTTTATATGATTCCCGGAATGTTCGGAGCTCCCTTAAAAATTTTATCCGGATATTTGCCGCCTATGAGCACGCACGAATTTGACATGGCAAAAGTTGTCAGGATGAACTCTTCCGGCGGAAATTCTTCAATTAGTTTGACTTCGGAGAATAACTGTTTTGAACCGAAATACGGCGATATTCATGAAATTCCGCACGGATTACTCGGTTATTTCGATTACGAACAGGCATTGGCATGTGCCAAAGAACAAAATAAACCGATTATGCTTGATTTTACGGGGTATGCTTGTGTTAATTGCCGAAAAATGGAGGATAATGTTTGGGGACAGCCCGAGGTATTACCTATATTAAAAAATGAATATGTCATTGCATCTTTATATGTTGATGACAGAACAAAACTGGACGAAAAAGACCAAGTAACTTCAACTTATGACGGAAAAGTGAAAAAAACACTCGGTGCAAAATACGCAGATATGCAAATATCACGTTTCGGGATGAATGCCCAACCGGCATACATAATTTTAGATTATAACGGTGAAGTTTTAATAAAAGATCCGTTCTTTTATAATCCTGACCCTGTTGCTTTCTCAGAATTTTTGCGAGAAGGAGTGAGAAAATTTAAAGAAAAACATAAATAGATATAAATTCGAAATCTTATTTAAAATATACTTTGATTTTTTCAATAAACTTATCCGGCGGATTTACAGGTCTGCCGGTTTTCATATCAACAAAAACCAAAACTGTATTTCCCGTATTTATTAATTTACCTTGTTCATTAAATACTTCGTATTCAAATTCCATTTTTTTAGTCGGGAAATTCTTAACAATAACTTTTATCGTTAGCTCTTCGTCATAATATGCAGGGCGTATGTACTTTACATTCAAAGAAGCAACGGGCATCATAATACCGCTTTTTTCCATTTCTCCGTATGTCCATCCCAATTTTCTTATTAAATCCGTCCGTGCAACTTCATAATAAAGCGGATAATTTCCGTAATACACATAGCCCATTTGGTCGGTTTCGCCGTAGCGGACTCTTAATTTTGTTTCT
>JALSMF010000410.1 GCA_026987795.1 Bacteroidales bacterium | reverse complement strand
TTTCCTGACTATACATTTTACACCCTTAAGTTCAAGACCTCTTTCTTGAATTATATTAAGTTTACCTTGCGGAGTTTTTGCCGTAATTTTGTTGTGTATTCCTTCTTTTATTACGATATTTTCCTTAATAACAGGCGGGATGGTATGAACTTTCATCTTGTATCTAATGCTTGACGGCAGAACTATTGTATCCGGGTTTCCTTTATAATTTAAGGTATGAATAAAATTTTTATATAATGTCCCTGTTTTCTGATTAAAAAGAGTAATACTTACATCTGTTTCGGTAGGTTTTCCGTATATATCAAGTAAATCTATTTCTGCTGAAGTTCCGTAAAGAGACTTTTTTACGACTTTCTTCATTATATTTGAGAATTGCTCTTCGTTAGTCGCATTATAAAAATCTCCTATACATTCAAACGCTTTTTTAAACTCAACGTCTAATCCTATTCCTATAATAAACGGGCGTATAGTAATACCTTTATTTTGAAGCATTAATGCTATTTTACACGGATCGCCTTTACACTCTTCTTTACCGTCGGTAATAAGAATGATAATATTTTTACAATTTGAGCAGGGCGGAAAATCATCTCCGGCTTCTTCCAACGAACGAGCTATGGGTGTAGTACCTTTCGGAACGGTAGTCTGAAGTTTTCGTTTAATAAGTTCGGCATTATTTTTACTGAACGGAACCTCAAGATGTGTGTCACTGCAATCCTGCGGCGGCACCTTACTTCTGTTTCCGTACATTCGCAGTGCCATCTCAAGATTCTCAGTATTTTTCAGGCTGTCAACCATTTTAATCAGTAGGTTTTTGGCAATGTCAATTTTTCTTCCGCTTTCCCAATTTCCGTTCATACTGTATGATTCATCGAAAATAAAAAGTATGCGTGTTTTTAAAGGACTTTCTTTAACCTGTGCAGTAAGGCTTTCCGTAAGCATCAAAACAAACAACCCGATTATTAAACAAAACGCTTTTTTGTAACGTATCATATGATTTTTATTGTCAGAATTTGTAAAATTAAATAATTATTGATATCAAAAGCCATAAATTTAACTATAAATAAGCAAAATGTAGTAATTTAAGGTTAAAAGTTAATTACAACTTAGTTTTTTAACTATATTTGCAAGTAAAAAATAAAAAATGACAAATCAATTACCTTCCGTTAAAAAAAAATCATTTTGGCAAAGACCTGAAGGAAAAACAGGAGCATTATTTTTAATTGCCGGAGCTGTTGTTATTGCCGTTTATCATATTCCCATATTCAACTTCATAACAAGTTTGCTGAAAAATACGATAACAACCATTGCTCTCGGAGCAGTTGTTGCAGCTTTACTGTATGTTATTTTTGACAAAAGGGCAAGAAATCTTATTTGGTATATGTATAAAGGTTTTATGCGGCGAATTACCGGTCTGTTTGTTCAAATTGACCCTATAAAAATCCTTGAAAATTATGTTGATTATCTGAAAAAAAATATGCGAAAAATGAATACGCATATTACACAACTTAAAGGTCAAATTTCACAGCTAAAAACCATAATATTAAAAAACAGGCGTGAAATGGAGCATAGTATTAAACTTGCCGAACAAGCTAAAAAACATGGCAAAATAGAGCTTATTACAATTAATACACGCCAATACGGAAGACTTAAAGAAACTAACGAAAGATACCAGCGATTACTTGACAAGATGTTGGTTCTGTATAAAGTTTTAAATAAAATTTATGTAAATTCAGGTTATTTAATTCAGGATACGGAAAATGACGTTCGTATGAGAAAGCAAGAACTTAAAGCTATTAAAACCAGTCATTCTGCTATGAAACGTGCAATGTCAATAATACAAGGCGACCCTGATAAACGATTAATATTTGATATGGCAACCGAAACCGTTGTTGAAGACATACACAATAAGATAGGCGAAATGGAAAGATTTATTGAGGTTTCGGGTAATTTTATCGACAGTATTGATTTGCAAAACGGTGTTTACGAGCAAGAAGGTCTTGAAATACTGGAAAAATTTGAAAAAGAAGGTTCTTCATTTTTGTTCGGAGAGCCTAAAGAAGAAGACCTGTTAAAAATAAAAAAAGAAGAGAAAGAGTTGTCCGGTACAGAAAATTTATCAAAAGATTAATATCTGCACGATGAGAAGGAGATTAAAATTAACACCTTTTGCAAAAATCTTTATTCTTGCACTTGTAATAACAGGAGCACGTTACCTGTATATAAACAAAGAAGAGTTATCGGATAAAAAAAACTTATTTTTCCGGGATACTGTTGCAACAGAAAGGAACAATGCAAACAATAAAGTTACAGATACTGTTATCAAAAAAAATATAATACCTGATACAATAATTTTTTACGTTTCAAAAAATAATGATATTTTGACACTCAGGGCAAACGGCAAATCTGTTAATATAAATTTTAAAGATACAATAACAGGTACATTAGTATTTGAAATTTCCGAGAAAGAAAATTTGAAAGGAAAAATAATTATAACAGAATAAATTAAATATTAACTCCTAAAATTTTTATTATGAAAAAATTAAGTTTTTTTTTAGTTTTAGCCTTATCTTTTCTTTTAACCAAATGCGGACCCACAACCGACGATGCTATTAATTATAACGATAGATTAATAGACATTGAGCTTAATGTAATTGATAAAATCGATGCCGTTGATAACGCATTTGCAACTTACGACCCAAAACTCATTGAACCTGCAATGAATGAAGCAATTTCAGAAATAGAAAAAGCTGTTAAACAAGTTGAAGAAATCGGAGACTTTGACGGTGATTCGGAATTTAAAGACGCTTTATCAGACTTGCTTAATCTGTTCAAAAGTCAACTGAATAATGAATATAAAGAGCAGTTAGAAATTTACAAGCTTCCGGACGATAAATACACGGAAACAGAAGAAAACAGATATAATGAACTTCTGAATAAAATGGACGAAGAGTGCACAGAGGCTTTCCGGAAATTTACGGATGCTCAGCAAAAATTTGCAGATAAATGGGGATTTGTATTAGAGTAAAAACTTAAAAAAGGGAGATAAAATAAAATCTCCCTTTTTTCTTAATTTCTTTTATCAAAACCCCACATCAATTTGTCGCGAATATTGTTAAAAAAAGAATTCCCTTCAATCCTGACCGTTTTTATTTTAAAACTTGCCGCTTTAACACAAATCTCCGTATTCTTTTCCGCTACAACGGAACGTGAATCTATCGAAAGTAAATAATTTTCGGCTCTTCCCGTAACTTTTATCGTAATGTCACAATTATCGGGCAAAACAATAGGTCGAACCGTAAGATTATGGGGAGCTACGGGAGTAATTATAAAATTACTTGATCCCGGAACCACAATAGGACCGCCCAGGCTCAAAGAGTATGCCGTTGAGCCTGTGGGAGTTGACAGTATAAGCCCGTCAGCCCAATACGTATTCAGAAATTCTCCGTTTACGAAAACATTTATTGTTATCATAGAGCCTGAATCTCTTTTTAAAACAGTAACTTCGTTTAAAGCAAAATTAAATTCGCTGAAATATTTTTTATCGGTATTTACCTCCAGCAAAGTTCTGTTTTCAAGTGTAAACCTGTTTTCAAATATCGCTTTTAAAGCCTTCGGTATATCGTCTTTTGAAATATTTGCCAAAAAACCTAAACGTCCGCTGTTAATTCCGGCAATCGGAATTTCTTTATCTTTTACGTAAGAAACGGTATCTAAAAAAGTTCCGTCACCGCCTATGCTGAAAACCAAATCCGGCAAATCATCGGTAAAAGGCTCATTATAAAGAGTATAAATATCAGGGACAAACGAGCAATTTTCTGATATAAAGCGAAAATACGGTTCGTAAATCATAAGTTCAACCTTATTTTCTTTCAGAATATCAAAAAATTTATTCAGAGAGCTCTTAAAATTTTCATTAAAATTTTTACCGAATATTGCTGCTTTCATAATTTAAGTTTAAAAGTCAGGCAGGCTGTGCCGCATCATCAATTTTTATTAAATTGTTCAAAATAGCATAGACCGTTAAACCCGAAACAGTTTTAATTCCCAACTTTCTTGTTATATTTTTTCTGTGAGTTATAACGGTATGAGTGCTTATAAACAGAACCTCTCCTATTTCTTTATTTGTTTTTCCCAATGCAATTTGCCTTACTACGTCTTTTTCTCTTTCTGATAATTCTTCCGATAAATTTTCCTTTTCGGGCGGTTTTATTTTCTGTATTAATTTCTGAAGTTTTTCAATAATATCGGTTTTAGGCTCATCTACCGAAATTTTTAAATCAAAACCCGGAAAATTATCCTCGGAACGGCGTGTTCCTACAAAAATAATCAACTTTAAATTATCAAATTTATTCCTTATTTTATGTAAAACATCTGTTAAATCTACCGTTAATTTAGCATTAACTATGAGAACATCAACCTGTTCACGACTTAAAACTTTAAAAAGAAATCTTGAATCTTCAAGCTCGTATACTTTGCCTGTTTCCGGAAAGTCTCCTAAAATTTTCAGTAATCCGGAACGAATTACATAAGACTTTTCAAGTATGAGAAAAGAAACCTTGTTTGTTGTCATAATTGCTTTTTAAGTTCTTTTTCCATTTCTGCGGCAACCGGAACTATTACTTTATCTTCAAGCTCGGTATGGTCTGCCATATCTTTCTCCAGGCGGAAGATTTCCGTTAAAACCTGCTCTGTTATTTCTCTGTTTTCAGGCGGATTTAAATATTTAATAATTATGTTTTTTAAATCAAGCAAAGCAGAATTCAGCTCTTCGTGTGTATCGGCATAATCTGTGATTGATTTTGTCTTAAGTTTTTCTGTGAATTCAGGATTTAAGTTATTTCTGTTCAGGAAATTTTTTTCTGTTTCAAGAATATACGGATAAATTTCTTTTTCCTCATTTATAATATGCTCGTTTACTTCTTTTCGGTATTGACTGAAAAATTTTTTTAAAACAGATTTATTTTTTTCGGCATCCTCCCCTTTCCACTCCAACTGACTTATCAGATTTTCTATAAACGGTAATTTTATTTTATTGTAATAATAATGTGATTTTAATAAATAATTTACCGTAAGGTTCAGCGGCATTTCTCTTAATTTTCGATACGGTAAATAGTCTTTATCGTTAAAGGCATTTACTATTTCAAGAAAGAAATCGGCATTTATATCATAGCTGTCGCAAATTTGCTTTATTGACTTATCTCCGAAACCGAACTTAATGCCAAAGCGGGAAATAATAGGTATTAAGTTATGATTTTTCAGTATAACGTCTGCTATTTTTGTGTCTTTTGTTATTACCATTTTGTGTTTTTGCAAATTTAATTAATAATTGCTGATTACAACAAAAGTATTATTTCTTTTAAGCTGTCTGTATCCTTATGAAGGTATTACAAAAGAAAAAAATGATTAAGTTGTCATAACAAAAGGGAAGGCACAATGCTGTTTAAGCTGTCATTGCAAAACAAAACTTTTTCATCTCTAAACAAAAGTCGTTTAGTATTTTTACAGAGCGATAATACTTTGTAAGTGGCAATAATAAACAAACAACCTTATTCAACTTGACGATACTCGTATATCCAATGACCAAAATAATAACCTCCGGCAGAAAAAGTAACAGCAATAGCTACTCTTTGATTTTTTAATGAAGAGGAAGGTGCTTCGGCAAAGACATTAAAGTTATCCTTCCTTGGATTTGGTTTATCTGAACGTCCCCATTTTGCTGTTGCATGTGTTTTATAAGAATTGTTTGCATGAGCAAAATTTCGTATGCTACTTTTGATATTTCCGGTTTTATCTAAGGTAACAAATCTTACATAAACAGAATAGCTGAGATGGGCCTGATGCGGATTTTTTGACGTAAATCCGATTTCCGAAGAAATAGCCATACCTATTCTTTCGTTATCTTTAAAACTTGCGGGAGGTTTTGTCCACATAGCTTTGTGGAATATATTATATCCGAATTTGTCTTTGGGCAAACCTATCGCATCATAACCATTACGTCTGAATTTTTTGTTATTGTCTTGGAAAACGGAATTTGTTTCCCGCAAGCTAATTGTTTTTAAAAAGGATTTGTCGTTACTGTTTGTTTTGCCCAAATCAATAAATCTTGAATCTATCAATTTCCAATAAGTACCGGATATGTTTTTTTGTGCTGAACTAAAACTGAAAAAGAATACAAAGGACAGAAAAAATAATCTGTTCATAGTTTTTTAATTAAAAATGGGTTCTGAATATTATTTTTTTGTTAGTTTAATTAAAATATCAAAAAACATTAACTATTTTCTAAAAACTCGCTCTAAAATTACAATAATTATTTTTTATTTACAAATTTACTTAATGCAGAATTCAAGTCACTAATACAACTTTTTCTTTTGTTAATAATTTAATTATACAACTCAACTTTTCCCTTCCAACTTTATACTTTCAACTAATAAGCCCACTTCGGAAAAACGTTTATATCAATACCGAAAACATATTGTCCCCAATAATACATTGCCAAACTCACAATCAACACGCCGACCATATTCAAAATAATCCCCGTTCGCATCATATCTTTAATACGAATTTTGTTTGTCCCGAAAATAACAGCATTCGGCGGTGTGGCAACCGGCAACATAAATGCCAGAGATGCCGCAAGCGTAGCCGTAATCATCAGCAATAAAGGGTTAATTTTTAAGGACAATGACAAACTTGCAAGTATCGGTAAAATCATTTGTGTTGATGCCGTATTTGAGGTTAATTCCGTAAGAAAAGACATAAACAGAGCAATAACAAAAACAATAATAAACGGATTAACACCCGCCAGAACAGTAAGTTGTGTTCCCAAATATTCGGTTAAACCGGAAACTTTAAACGCTTTTGCCAAAGCAAAGCCGCCGCCGAAAAGCAAAATGATATGCCAAGGCAATTTTGCAAAAATTTCATTATCCAAAATTCGTTTCTTTTTTTTTGATTTTGAAGGAATAATAAATAAAACGGAAGCGATGAAAATTGCAACAGTTCCGTCGTTCAGATATTTCGGATTTTTAAATAACGATGCCCAACCGGGAATATGAAAACTGAAATTAAATCCGTTTCTGAAAATCCACAGAAATGCCAATACAATAAATGCCGTAAAAACGACTTTTTCTTCGTAAATTGCTTTTCCGAGTTGCCGATATTGTTCTCGAAACAGTGTATTTCCTTTTATACCCGAACTTTCTGCCGGCTTAAATTTAAAATACAAAATCAGCCAAACGGCAATCAACATCAAAAATGATATCGGCAAAGCAAAAATAAACCATTGCGAGAATGTTATTTCCGGTGCATCCGGAAAATTTAAAGCGAATATTTTCGTAAATGCCAAATTCGGAGGAGTCCCTATCAGTGTGGCTATTCCGCCGACCGAAGCTCCGTAGGCAATACTCAACAACAAACCGATTGAAACTTTTTTTGCGTCTTCGGGTTTTAAATATTCGGTCAATTTATAAATTAAGGACATGGCAACCGGCACCATCATCATTGCCGTTGCGGTGTTCGACATCCACATCGACAGAAAAGCCGTTGCCGCCATAAATCCGAATAATATTTTTCCGTATCCGCTGCCGGTCATCGACATAATTTTCAGTGCAATACGTTTGTGCAAATTGTGTTTTTCCATTGCCAATGCCACCAAAAAACCGCCTATAAACAAGAAAATAATACTGTTAAAATATTCCGAAGACACTTCTTTTCCGTTCATAACCCCGAAAACAGGAAACAGCACAACCGGCAGAAGTGCCGTAACAGCAACGGGAACGGCTTCCGTTATCCACCAAACAGCCATCCATACGGCAACGGCAAACACGGCGGTAATTTCAGGTTTACCAGGTTCTAAATCAACAAAAGTTAAAATTAATACTGCCGACAAAACACCCGTCATTAACCCGATTATTT
>JALSMF010000409.1 GCA_026987795.1 Bacteroidales bacterium | reverse complement strand
ATTAACGGGTTCGTCTTTACCGTCCCAAAACCATATGTCTTCAAAATACTTACCTTCCTCACTTAAAGCATCTCCGCTTATTCCTCCGGGACGCTTAGACGTAAAATAAATTTTATCTCCTTCGGAAGTAGGAATCGGTGTGTGGTCATCATAACCTGAATTCAATATATCCAGCCTGGTTACTATAATAGGTTTAAAATCAAAAAATAATTCTTTTGCATTATTTGCATGGTCAATTGCTTCTTTTAACTGCTTTTTTTCTTCATCTTTAAGGTCAAAAGAGTTAAGTTTGTTTAATGTTTCTGTTTCTTCATCAAACATATACAGGTTATGATATGCCTTAGCCTTATAAAAAAATGCGGCTTTTGTTACACCTTTTTCTTTTTTTGTTTTTTTGTAATCGTCAATGATTTTATCAAAATGTTCTATTGCTTTATCTTCATTATTTGTATTAATTTCGCAAATACCTTTATAAAAAGCATATTCGAGATTATTTTTATCTTCAGATAAAAGCTCTCCTATGAGATTGTCTGCAATTTTATATTTTCCGCTTGACAAATACTCTAAAGCTTCTTCAAATTTTTTGGTGTCTTTTCTGCTTGTTTGGGCATCAACAAAAGAAAATATTAAGATAAAAACGGATAAAAAAGTTAATATTTTTTTCATTTGTTCTGAATGGTTTTATTATGAAAGAGTTGCGACAAATATAAAATTTATATTAAATTTTCACAATTTTTTATTGCTAATCTTATCAAAAGTTTTATAAACGACGTAAAAATCATCAGTAATATGATAATTACGTGCATAACGAAAGTTTATTTTTTTTGCTTCTTCTTTATCAAAAACAGGATATGTTACGGGCGGCAGAATGCCGTTTTTTAGTTTCGGAAGTTTCTCGGTTATTTCAGTATCGTAAGTTTTGATATATCCTACAAATGTCAACTCTCCGTTAATTACTTTTATGAGGTTTTTCAAAAACAGAAGTTTATTATCCGTCAAAAGGATAAAAACAGGAGAAAATACAAGAAAAAATATTGCAGTTGTTATATCAAAAAGTCTTTTAGCTGCTTTACTTTGCTCTTTGTTCAGGTTAAATTCGGATGTCTCAAAAATATTATCTTGCACAAAAATTTCACTGGACCCTATTATGAAACCTTTGTCAGGATACCCGATTTCAATTTTAGCATTTTGTATTTTTTTGTCTGTTATGAAATTTATAATTTCTTTATAAGAAAATTTACCGGCACACAAAACAATATCTGACATTTTATTCTTATTTATTGTTTTTGCATCAACATATTTTTTCTCGGGGTCCGAACAAATAATTCTGTCATAATCTTGTTCAAAATATTGCTTGTGTATTTTTGAAAGTTTTTCGCAATTTTCATTATTACATAAATAGAGTACTTTACGTTTTTGTCTTTTTTGAAATGAAAATTTATCAATTTTTAAAAGTGTAAAGACAGCCCTTATGAGCCAAGCAAAAAATAATGCCCAAACAGTCCCTAATATAAGTAACATTCTCGAATAACGATAATCTTCACTTAACAGAGAGTAAATTATAAGTATAATAAGGGTTCCGGAGAGTATGCCTTTAAAAAGTTTTTTTGAGTCAACGGGCATTCTGTATCCTTTTGAAGATATTATTGACAATATCCATATCGTGATATAAGAAGGAACGGCATATTGCATATATTCCGGAGGGTAATGTCCCGGATTGTGAAATTTATAACTTTCCCAAAGGGGTGTTAAAAAATAAAAACCGGCAAAAAAAACGGCAATATCACAAGCGGGTAAAAACAATACATCAAAAATTCTTTTCATCCCTGATAAACTTGCTCTGAAAATAATTGCGAGTTTTATCAGAAACGAAAACAAAAAAGCATTTTTCGATTTAAAGTGTTTTTTTGCAAAAATTATCATTGCGTTATAAAAAACATAAACGTAGTTTATACTGCTCTTTTTCGTGCTTTCTCCTTTATAGTGAATAATCTCAACTTCAGGAAAATAGAAGTTTTTAAATCCGCTTTTTGTTATTCTGTAAGACAGATCAATGTCTTCGCCGTACATAAAAAATGTTTCATCGAGCAAACCGGTTTTTTCTATTGTTGATTTTCTTATCAGCATAAATGCTCCGGCAAGAACATCAACTTCATTAGTTTCATTTTTATGGAGGTAACTCAGATGGTATTTGCCGAAACGTTTTGATTTAGGAAATAATTTTGACAAGCCGAAAATTTTATAAAAAGAAACTGCAGGAGAAGGGAATGCTCGTTTTGACTCAGGGAGAAAATTACCGCTGCCGTCTGACATTTTTACGCCTACTCCGCCTGCTTCAGGATGCGAATCGGCGAAATTAATTATTTTTATAAAAGTATCTTCCGGAATTACGATATCAGGATTCAAAAGTAATACATATTCACCTTTTGAAATTTTAATTGCTTGGTTGTTAGCTGCTGAAAATCCGGTATTTTTTTTATTTTCAATAAGTTTTACTTCGGGAAAATGTTTTTTTACATATTCGCACGAATTATCTTTTGAAGCATTATCAACAACAAAAGTTTCAATAGTATCCTGCCCGTATATTTTTTCAAATTCTTTTTTGGCTTTTTCAACACTTAAAAGACATTGAGCAAGAAAATATTTTACATTGTAGTTTACTATTATAACAGACAATTTCATTTTACGTTCGTATAAAAAGACAAAGTTATAAACACTTTTCTGTTAGACAAATGCTGTTTTGTGATATTAAAACTCTTCAAGCGTTTCATTGTTTTTGAGCTTCTTATTTTTTTCTTTAAAATGATATACTATTTCCGAAGAGTTATCGTAAAAACTTTTAGGGCTGCTGAAATCATAAAGAAAGTCAGTTGCTTTTTTATCATCTTGCAAAGGAGTCGCTTTCTCGGGCAGAAAGATAAAAGACAATATTAAACCCGTAATTACTCCGAGAAGATGCGATTCCCAAGAAATATGCGGTTTTAAGGGCAATACACCCCAAACCATACTTCCGTATAAAAAAACCACCAAAAGAGATATCGAAAGCAAGGATTTGTTTTTATTAAGTAAGCCTGAAAAAAAAATAAAAGAAGCAAACCCGTATACCATTCCGCTGGCACCTATGTGATATGCCGGTCGTCCGGCTATCCATACCCAAAACCCGGAAAGTATCCAAATAAGTAAAAAAACTTTATAGGCAGATTCCTTATAAAAATAAAATAATGAACTTCCTAATATTAAGAACGGTGCCGAGTTTGAAATAAGATGATCAAAACTTCCGTGAATAAACGGTGACAGTAAAATTCCGGTTAAATTATTTATTTTACGAGGGTAAATTCCGTAACGAGCAAAGTTAAGGTCAAAAGAATATTCATAAAATTTAACAATCCACATTGCCGTAAGAAAAAACACAGGAACAATTAAACTCAATTTTAAGCGTCTTTTCTCAATATTATTCATTAATTTTACCTTTTCATACAAAAGTAGTAATTTAATAAATTAAAAGAGCAAAGAAAAGGAATGAAGTTTGAAATAATTAAGAAAGACACAGAAACTAAAGCTAAAACAGGAATTTTACACACTGAACACGGAAAAATAGAAACTCCTATATTTATGCCGGTAGGAACAGTCGGTTCTGTAAAAGCCGTTCACCAAAAAGAACTTGAAGAAGATATAAAAGCACAAATAATACTTGGAAATACATATCATCTTTATTTACGACCCGGAACCGAAATCTTAAAACAAGCAGGCGGATTACATAAATTTATAAATTGGAACAAACCCATTCTTACAGACAGCGGCGGGTATCAGGTTTTTTCCTTATCCGAAATTCGAAAAATAACAGAAGAAGGTGTCCGCTTCAGTTCGCATATAGACGGATCTAAACATTTATTCACACCTGAAAACGTTGTAGATACAGAACGTATCATCGGAGCTGATATTATGATGGCATTAGATGAGTGTCCGCCCTACCCCGCAGATTATTCTTATGTAAAAAAATCAATGAATCTTACACACAGATGGCTTAAAAGAGGAGTGGAACATTTCAAAAAAACAGAAGGATTTTATGATTATAAACAAGCATATTTCCCGATTGTGCAGGGAGGAACTTTCAAAGATTTGCGTATTCAATCAGCAGAATTTATTGCTTCTCAAGATTGTGACGGGAATGCTATAGGCGGTTTATCAGTGGGAGAACCAACCGATATGATGTATGAAATGATAGAAGTTGTTAATACAATTTTACCCGAAAATAAACCAAGATACTTAATGGGAGTAGGAACACCGGAAAATATACTCGAAGGCATTGCTCTCGGTGTTGACATGTTCGATTGTGTTATGCCTACCCGCAACGGACGCAACGGAATGCTTTTCACTTGGCAGGGACGTATCAATATCAAAAATAAAAAATGGGAAAACGATTTTTCTCCTTTAGACGAAACAGGAACATCTTTTGTTGATTCTTATTATACAAAGGCTTATGTTCGGCATTTGATAAAGTCACAAGAGCGTTTGGCTGCACAAATTGCAAGCATACATAATCTTGCATTCTATTTAGAATTGGTACGAGTTGCAAGAGAAAAAATTAAAGACGGAACTTTTGCAAAATGGGAAAAAAAAACAATTAAACAATTATCCGTAAGGCTATAGAGCTATGAGAAAAAAATATATCCGGTTTTTATCAATAATTATGCTGATAACAGTTGTACTGTTGATTTTTGTACAACTTGCATGGATAGATAAAGCTTTAATTATTGAAGAGCAAGAATTTACAGACAAAGTAAATAAAGCACTTTTTGAAATTGTAAAAATTGCAGAAGAAAGGGAAGCCTTGCTGCAGATAACTCACTCATCGGTACCTTTCGGTAAAGATACTGCCGAACTTACAGGCAGTAAATTTTTATTCGAGGAAAACTTTATTGAAGATAAAAATGAAACTCCGAAAAACCTTAATGACTCTTTAAAGTCAGACTCCGTTGATAAAAAAAGAACAATTTATTACCTCAAAGGAGATTCTTTATACCGCATTGACGCGAGTGTTCCGGATTCATCCGGAAATTATAAAGAGTTTACACAAGATGACTTAAGAAAAAGAATTATCGGAAATATCAGTAAAAAAACAATATTTATACAAGATATTTTAAATCGCATAATAGCAAGTGAAGTTTCAATAGACAAAAGATTAGATGCTGTTAAATTAAATCAGATTATCAGTAATGTATTCAAAAAAAACAGAATAAATTATAAATTCTTTTACGGAATAAGAGACCAGAAGAACGAATATCCCGTAAAATCTCCCGGTTTCAGCACCGATTATCTTGACAAAACTTACGAAATACAGCTTTTTCCGAATGATGTTCTGCCGTTAAAATATTACCTTGTGGTTTATTTTAAAAGACATAAACGTTTAGTTCCTGAAAATATCCCGAGACAAATGATTATTTCAATAATTATTACCGTAATTATTACAATAACATTTGCCTTTATTCTTTACCTTATCTTAAAACAGAGAAAATTATCGGAATTGAAGAACGACTTTATAAATAATATGACACACGAACTTAAAACACCTATTTCTACAATATCTCTCGCATCTCAAATGCTGAATGATAACTCTATCCATATTGATAAAAATAAAGTTAGTACAATTACAAAAATTATAAGTGATGAAAGTAAACGCCTTGAATTTCAGATAGAAAAAGTTTTGCAAATTTCTTTATTCGAAAAAGGAAACATACACTTTAATGTTCAAGATGTTGATATACACGAGATTATAAGAACCGCTGTTTTAAATACAGAAATAAAAGCTAAAAATAAAGGCGGTAATATAAAGATGAATCTGAATGCAAAAAAGCATATAACAGAAGGGGACAAACTACACCTGACAAACATTTTTTTCAACCTTGTAGATAATGCCGTAAAATATTCCGATGAAAAAAGAAAGCCCGAAATTGAAGTTAAAACTTTAAACGAAGAAGACCACATAATAATAATAATCTCCGACAACGGAATAGGAATAAGCAAAGACGGACAAAAAAAGATTTTTAATAAATTTTACAGAGTTCCTACCGGAAACGTTCATGATGTTAAAGGTTTCGGATTAGGATTAAGCTACGTAAAGAGAATAGTAGATGAACACAAAGGACATATTACTGTTAAAAGCGAACTGCATAAAGGCACTGATTTCATAATATATTTTCCCGTAAAAACAGACTAAAATGAAAAAAATAAAAATTTTATTAGCCGAAGACGATGTTAATCTCGGGTCACTGCTTCAACAATATCTGGAAGCAAAAAATTTTGATACTCAACTATATACAGACGGAGAAGAAGCGTATAAGGCATATATGCAAAACGATTTTGACTTATGTATCCTTGATGTTATGATGCCGAAAAGAGACGGTTTTGAATTGGCTAAAAGTTTTAAATCCGTTAAAGACGAAATTCCGATTATTTTTCTGACTGCAAAAGTTTTAAAAGAAGATGTTTTAAAAGGCTTTAAACTCGGTGCCGATGATTATATTACAAAACCTTTTAATATGGAAGAACTGCTGTATCGTATTGAAGCCGTTTTAAGACGCTTCGGAAGAGACACAGTTGATGAACAATCGGTATTTCAAATAGGAACAATTCATTTTGATTCCAACTCACAGACAATCAGAATCGGCGAAGATGACAATACAATAAAACTTACCTCAAAAGAATCCGATTTACTCAAGCTCCTTTGCATACACCGAAACTCTGTTATGAGAAGAGATTTTGCACTAAAAGCAATTTGGGGTGTCGATAACTATTTCAATGCCAGAAGTATGGATGTATACATAACAAAACTTAGAAAAATTTTACAAGCCGACACGAATATAAAGATAATAAATAAGCACGGAGAAGGATACAAACTTATAGCAGGAGAAGAAGACGAACAGTAAAATATATTTCAAAACTAATTTATAACAACAAAAAATGTCACAATTAATACAAATAAGAGCAAGGCAAATTTTGGATTCAAGAGGAAATCCCACAATTGAAACAGAAGTAATAACAAACAGAGGCATAATAGGTCGAGCATCTGTCCCGTCGGGAGCATCAACGGGGAAATACGAAGCCGTTGAGTTACGAGATAACGATAAAGGAATTTTTCTCGGAAAAGGAGTTTTGAGAGCAGTATCAAACGTAAACAAAATCCTGTCTGAAGAGCTTAAAGGTGCAAATATTTTTGATCAAAGCGGAATTGATGCCGCAATGATTCAGCTTGACGGAACAAAAGACAAATCAAACATAGGTGCAAATGCAATTCTGAGTGTGTCGCTTGCCGTTGCACGTGCCGCTGCTCAAAGCACCGGACAAAGCCTCTTCAGATATATAGGAGGAGTAAATGCCGACACCTTGCCGGTTCCTATGATGAATATTTTAAACGGCGGAAGCCATGCAGACAATAATCTTGACATACAGGAATTTATGATAATGCCTGTGGGTGCGTCTTCATTTTCGGAAGCATTAAGATACGGTGCCGAAATTTTTCATAATCTTAAACTTGTTCTGAAAAAAAACGGATTTTCAACAAATGTAGGAGACGAAGGAGGGTTTGCTCCGGACTTAAAATCGCACGACCAAGCTTTTGAAATGATATTAAAAGCAATTGAAAAAGCCGGTTATAAGCCGGAAAAAGATATTGTTTTAGCTGTTGATGCTGCTGCTTCCGAATTTTACAACTCGGAAAAAAAGAAATATTATTTAAAATCCGAAAAAAAATATTTAAGTTCGGAAGAAATGATTGATTATTGGGATAAGATTACCGAAAAATATCCGATTGCATCTGTGGAAGACGGTTTGCATGAAGACGATTGGGACGGATGGAAATTGCTAAACGAAAAAATCGGAAATCAAATTCAAATTGTCGGAGATGATTTATTTGTA
>JALSMF010000408.1 GCA_026987795.1 Bacteroidales bacterium | reverse complement strand
GACAAGTCAGTTTCTGCAAGATCTTCACATATAACGGCATATCCGCCGGCAGTTATTACTTTTGACGGAAAAACTTTCGGAGTATTTGTTCCTATTGTCAATGTCCATCCGTCCATGTTAATATCGTATGCAGAGTTATTGTAAATTTCAATATATTCATGGGCAGGAATTGCTTCCGGTGCCGGGTTTACATCATTCATTATTTCATTAATAACTATATCAAAGGGTTGAGGAACATAATACGAAAACGGTAAATTAGCCGTGTTAATAGCATTTCCGTAATTATCTTCAATATTATTTACCGTTAAAATATAACCTTGCTCCAGCACAAAATCAGAAGCAAAAGATAAATGCATCAACTTTGTATCCGCACCGTCAACAGCGGCAGATAGAGGATTTCCGATACCGCCGTCAACAATATAATTTGAAACTGTTTGAGCTGTTATGATATCAACAGATTTATTAAATAAAACATCAAGAGTATTTGCAGATGTCGGACTTGCAGATATTGCAGCAATTTGTGTATATGAAAAGCCGAACGTTTCATTATTCACGGCATTTCCGGACAGGTCTTCAACATTATTAACTGTTAATATATAGTTTGTATTATCTGCAAAGTTTCCGGAAAATGTCAAAGTAACCTGTTTTGGATTAGAGGTATTCAAAACAGCAGAAACAGGATTTCCGATACCGCCGTCTACAGTATAATTTGAAACTGCCTCTGCCGTTATTTGGCTTAAATCTTCATTAAAACTAACAATCAGGGAATTATTCGAAATTGCAACAATGCTGTTAATTACGGGAGCTTGTGTATCCGGAGGACCTGTCATTGAAACATCATCAAGCCAAAACTCTCCGGCTCTTGTTGATGTAAATTCAAAAAAAGCACCAAAATAAAGGGCATTGTTAAACGTATTATCATTTGCCGTTCCTCCGGAAACTAGGTTATCAAAACCGCCGTCTGTATCATATTCTACTGTCCACGTTCCAAGTGAAGATCGTGTAATCCTAACGCCTATCGTTGCACTGTTAGGCCAAATATAAGGGGTTTCTATAATCGGAGTAAAGCTCCCGCCGGAAACTTTCCACAAGGTAAGAACATCACTTATCCCGCTCATGTTTACACCGAAAACATATCCGTTTACCGCTCCTGATAAGTCTTGAATATCAGAAAAAAGATAAACTCCGAAATAATTACTGCCGGAAGGGTTCCACGCTCCGTTCTTAAAATTAAAAAGCCAAACAGTTTCTCCGTTATCAATTGAAATACCGTTTATATTATGCGTTATGTAACTTACACCAGCTATTCCGGAAAGATTGTGCTTTAAAGAATAAACTCCGGTAACGGGCGTATCAGTTGATGCAATCCAGTCTCCGGGCGTTCCTTCCGTCCACCCGACAATATCGCCGTCTTCAAAGTCATCTGTAATTTGAGAGAAGCCGAAAAACGAAACAGCTAAAAAAAATAAGAAGAAAAATAATTTTTTCATTGTATTTAAAATAAAGTTCGGAATAGAATTGTAATTTTGCTTAAAGTTTCAAAATTAACACTTTTGAATGAAAAACAATTTATCTTTAAAATTAATTTATAATGAAAGTTGCAATTATCGGAGTTACAGGTTTGGTCGGAGAAGTTTTGTTGAAAGTTTTTGAAAAAAGACAATTTGCTGTTTCAGAACTTATTCCGGTGGCATCGAATAAATCTTCGGGAAAAGAAATTGTATTTAAAGGGAAAAAATATAAAATAAATTCGATTTCCGATGCAATACAAAAAAATCCCCGAATTGCAATTTTTTCTGCCGGTTCTGAAATTTCTTTGAAATATGCTCCTGAATTTTCAAAAAACGGAACTTTTGTTATAGATAATTCATCAGCATGGAGGATGGATATCGGTAAAAGGTTAATAATTCCGGAAATTAACGGAGATTTATTAACTTCCGAAGATAAAATTATTGCCAATCCTAACTGCTCTACAATACAAATGTTGATGGTTTTACATCCGCTGCATAAAAAATATAAAATTAAACGGATAGTTGTATCAACCTATCAGTCGGTAACCGGAACAGGCAAAAAGGCTCTTCGACAACTTAAAAACGAAAGAATAAATATTCACGGAGAAAAGGCATATCCGCATAAGATTGATAATAACTGCCTTCCGCATTGTGATGTTTTTACCCGAAACGGTTATACCAAAGAAGAAGATAAAATTGTTAATGAAACACATAAAATTTTAAGCCGCGACATCAATGTTACGGCAACAGCCGTAAGAATTCCGGTTGTAGGCGGACACTCCGAAGCCGTTAACATTGAGTTTGAAAATGATTTTGAATTGTCTGAAATATACAAGTTACTTAATGAAATGCCGGGAGTAACGGTTTATGACGAACCTGAAAACAATATTTATCCTATGCCGATAATTGCCGAAGGCAAGGATGATGTTTTTGTCGGCAGAATAAGGCGAGATTTTTCACAGGCAAAAAGTTTAAATTTGTGGATTGTTGCAGATAATTTACGAAAAGGAGCGGCTTTAAATGCCGTCCAAATTGCAGAATTGTTAGTAAAAAAGAACTTTATAAAAAAATGAGAGTTGTAATACAAAGAGTCAGCGGATGCTTTGTCAGCATTAAAGGAGAAGTGATATCAAACATCGGAAACGGGTTGTTAGTATTAGCGGGTTTTGAAAATGACGACACAGAAGAAGATTTAATATGGATGTCAAAAAAAATTTCCGGATTAAGAGTTTTTAACGACGAAAACGGGATTATGAATTTATCTTTAAAAGATATAAACGGAGAAATGATGATTGTAAGTCAGTTTACGCTTCACGCTAAAACAAAAAAAGGCAACAGACCCTCTTACATTAAAGCAGCAAAGCCGGACACTGCAATTCCTTTGTACGAAAAATTTATCAAAATATGTGAAGGTGAAACAGGAAAAGAAGTGAAAACAGGAAAATTCGGCACCGATATGCAAATATCTCTTATAAATGACGGTCCCGTTACTGTTATAATTGATTCAAAAAATAAAGATTTGTAGAAATATTATTTATAATTTTTAAAAGCTAAATTAAATGAGAAAAGCAGTTATTGTAGTAATTTCAGCAGTTTTTGCATTTTCGTCCTGCTGCGACAAAGGAAAAAATGTCGAAGAAAATGTTATCGTTAAAAAAGACACCTGTAACGTTTCCGGCTCGGAATACCAAACAGGAGCAACATTATGGTTTCAAAAATCAGCAGAAGCAAAAGCAATTTATTATCAGACTTTTAACCTTGCGAAAAAGGTTCTTGATGAGAAATTAAAAAAAGAAAAATTTAAATTACGAAAAAAGAAACCTAAAGCAATAATAGCCGATGTTGACGAAACTGTTTTAAACAACAGCCCTTATAATGCACGGCTTATATCCGAAGGAAAACATTTCGAAAAAGAAAGTTGGTCAAAATGGGTAAATGAAAAAACGGCAAAAGCTCTGCCCGGCTCCGTGGAATTTATGAATTACGCAAAAGAAAAAGGAGTTGAGGTTTTCTATGTATCAAACAGAAGTGTTGAAAATATTGAACCGACTCTTGAAAATCTCAAAAATGAAAAATTCCCTTTTGCAGATAAAAATCACCTTTTGTTTAAAGACCAAACTTCCGACAAAACCGAACGACGAGACTCTGTCCTGAAAAATTACGATGTAATAATGTTTCTCGGCGATAATTTGCGAGACTTTGACGAAATATTCAAATATAAAAACAACGCAGCAAGAAATGATTCCGTAGTAAAATACAAAGATTTATTCGGCACGGAATTTATTATTTTTCCGAATCCGATGTACGGTGAATGGGAAAAAACAATTTATAAAGGTGACTTTTCAAAATCAGATACAGAAAAATATAAGATGAGAATTGACGCATTAGATAAAATTTAAACCCTGAAAAACAACATCATGGAAACACAAACAGCAGAATGGATTAAAGATTTAATGCCTTGGATTATTGTAATTTCAATTTTTGAGCTTGTTTTGAAAATGACTGCAATGTGGAAAGCCGGAAGAAGAAATCAATTGGCATGGTTTATTGTAATCGGGCTTTTAAACACAGCCGGAATTTTGCCTATAATTTATTTACTTACGAATAAAAAAAAAACAAGCAGTTGAAAATGATGAGATTTCGAACAAAATTAGTGAATAAAAAACGGGCAGTTTTTGAAATTTAAAATTAATGTTTAACTTTATGCGATTAATTTAATATTTTAATTATGGGAAAATTTGTAATTACAACCAGAAAAAACGGCGAATTTCAATTTAATCTGAAAGCAAGCAACGGTCAGGTAATTCTTACAAGTGAAGGATACACAACCAAAGCTGCCTGCAATAACGGTATTGAGTCCGTCAAAAAAAATTCACAGGACGACAACAGGTTTAAAAGGCTTGAAGCAAAAAACGGAGACCCGTATTTTACTTTAACAGCAACTAACGGGCAAGTAATCGGGCAAAGCGAAATGTATAAAAGCAAGGCAAGCATGGAAAACGGAATTGAATCCGTTAAAAAAAATGCTCCCGATGCCGAAGTGGTTGACGAATCTTAATATCGTTTACTTTAAAAACAAAAAAGACTTAAAGAAATTTAGGTCTTTTTTTGTTTCAATATTTGCCTTATTTTTAATTTATATGTCTGCAAATATCGGATAATATTCTGCAAAATCCGCTTTCAGAATAATTTTGTGTGTTAAAAAAGTTGAAGCTTTACAACCGCAACCCAGTAAAGAAATATCGCCGCCGCTCCGAAAAAAAACGTTAAGGAGTAGTTATTAATTCTTTTTGATACTCTTTCGGAAAAACGATTTTTTATACCGTTGAGAGTAAAGCCGATGCCTAAAAAAATAAAAATCCCCAGGCTTACGTTGTCTCCGCTCATTAAATAATTCAAAACAGACACTGTTATCATCAATACTCCTGCAGATAAAGCAATATAGTTAAGTTTTTTTTCCAATTTTATGAATTTAAAAGAGATTTAAAATTCGTTTTATTTCTTCTGTTTTAGTTTTATTATTTTTTTGAATATAAGAGTTCATTAAAATTCTGAGCAGTCTTCTTATAATATCTTTATTTGAACAAGACTCAAAATATGACTTCTTTATTTTTATTTTATGGTTGTTTAAAAAAGTCATAATGTCATTTTTCGTAACTATTGCTCCTTTATTAAAAGGATTTATATAAAAAAGTGCATCTCCCGAGCGTTCATCTTTAAATACAAGAAGAAAATTTCTCGGAAAATCAACTCCGTAAACAGGCAATCCTAATTTTTGTGCTATATAAATGTAAACAACGGCAATTATCACGTCATTGCTTTTTTTGCTTTCCAAAACCTTGTTCAGATATGATGTCGCAGGATTAATTATGTCGGAAAAATCCGGAATAAACCTATGCACGTCATAAAGAATTCTGTTTATTTTTCTTACTTGCTGTAAACCTGTTAAATACAAATGTATATCTGTTCTTAAATCATTTACGATTCTGTTCAGTTTATCCTCAACATCTTCATAAACAATTTCCGGATACTGATACTTTGCTATTAAAAACGCTCCGTAAAGCAGATGCTTGTCATTCTTAAGCCAAAGTTTAAACTCTTTATCAAGTTCTCGAAATCTTAACAGGCTTATAATTTCATCGGCACGTTCTGTATATAATTTATTTTTTAAATACGGTGCCGACAATTTCAGATACGGAATAATCGACTCGTCGGCACTTAAGAGTTTCTCGCGAACGGCATTAAACACCATAGTGTCTTTATCGTCTAAAAGACTTATCAGTGCTTGTAATTCCGATTGCTTCATACTGTTTTTTTTATGATAAAAGACGATCAAGAACCGTTACCACTAATTTTTCAACGGCAACCTTATAATTCACGCTGTATTCTTTTCGCATTCTGTTTGCGATAATGCTGCAAACAGTCAGGGCATTATGTCCCATAAGTTTCGAGAGCCCCGCAATTGCCGAACTTTCCATTTCATAATTTGTTATTTTTCGTCCTTCGTATTCAAAGGCAGAAATTTTTTCGTTTAAATTAGTATCTATAGTCTTTAATCTCAATATCCTTCCCTGCGGACCGTAAAAACCGGGTGCTGAAATAGTCATTCCTTTTCGCATATCAAAACCTATTTTTTCGACTAACTCTCTTGATGCATCTGCAAAATAAGGTGTTGCTAACTCTTTATCCCAATTTGTATGAGATAAAAAAGCTTTTTGCAAATCTTTATTTCCGAGTTTTTCTCGTCCGTCATAAAAGTTTAACAACCCGTCAAACCCTATTGATGTCTCGGAAACAACAGGCGTATCAACCGGAATATCGGCTTGTAACGCTCCGGATGTTCCTATTCTGACTAAATTTAATGTTCGGTGCTCTTTCTTCGGAATTCTTTCTTTTAAATCAATATTGGCTAATGCATCTAATTCGCTTACAACAATATCTATATTATCGGTTCCTATTCCGGTTGAAATTACCGTAATCGGCTTCCCTTTATATGTCCCGGTATGTGTTATAAACTCACGGTTACTCGCTTCAAAACTGACAGTATCAAAATATTTTGAGACCATTTCCACTCGTCCCTGGTCGCCGACAAGAATAATATTATCTGCAATATTTTCCGGCTTTAGGTGTAAATGAAATATAGTTCCGTCGCCGTTTAAAATAAGTTCTGATTCTCCGATTCTTTCCATAATCCTAAACATTTAAAATTTGAATAAACCGCAAATATACGGAATTCAAATTTTTAAAGGCAAAACTTTTCTGATATTTTTCGGACAGGATATATCCGAAATGTTAGTTTGTATAAAAAATATATGCCGAGCAAAACTTCAATTATGAATAATCAAGCTTAAAATATTAAAATAAATTAAGTTGCTTTTTGGCTTTTGTGTAAAAATCATCAAGTTTGTCCGCAGCTTGCTTTAAAACATCATCTTTTTTTGCAAAACAAAATCTCAATGTTTTTGTATTTTCTTCATTATGATAAAAAGAAGACATCGGTATTGCCGCAACTCCGAACTTTTCTGTTAGCCTCATTGCCAATTGCATATCTGTTTCATCTGTCAAGCCGGAGAAGCTTACTGTTTGAAAATAAGTTCCTTGAGCAGGGACTATCTCAAAGCCGATTTCTTTAAGCATTTCATTAAAAAAATCTCTTTTATCCTGAAAAAAGCCGGAAAGTTTCAGATACTCCTCTTCCTTGTCTAAATATTCCGAGACGGCATATTGTATAGGAGTGTTTGAAGAAAATACCGTAAATTGATGTATTTTTCTTATCTCTTCGGTAATTTTTTCCGGTGCAACAAAATATCCTAATTTCCAACCGGTTGCATTATACACCTTCCCGAAAGAAAAAACTAAAATGCTCCTTTCTGCAAGTTCCGGATACTTTGCAATACTGTTGTGCTGTTTATTGTCAAAAATAATATGCTCATAGACCTCATCGCTTAAGATGAAAATTTTTGTGCCGGCAACAACTTTTTTCAGGTTACTTATATCCTCGTCCGAAAAAATTTTTCCCGAAGGATTTTGAGGAGAGTTTATAATGATTAACTTTGTTTTTGAGTTAATCATTTTATTTACTTTTTCCCAGTCTGTTTCAAAATCAGGATAATTTAAACGAACAAAAACAGGTCTTCCTCCGTTAAGGCGAACAACCGGGGCATAACTGTCGTACGCCGGCTCAAAAATAATAACTTCGTCACCGTCATTTACAATGGTTGAAATAACAGAATGTAATGCTTGTGTTGCACCGGATGTTATTGTTATTTCCGTTTCCGGATTATATTTTCGTTTATACAGTTTCTCTATTTTTTGCGACAACTTTTCTCTTAACGGCAAAATGCCCGGCATAGGAGCATATTGGTTATATCCTGCAAGCATATACTTATTAACCAGGGAAATAAGGTCTTTTGAAATTTCAAAATCAGGAAATCCCTGGGACAGATTAATTGCGTTATATTTCTGTGCCGCCTTGGTCATAACGGCAAAAACAGATGTTTTAATATTAGGGTCTTTTGCTCTTATCATT
>JALSMF010000407.1 GCA_026987795.1 Bacteroidales bacterium | reverse complement strand
CGGATAAAAGAAAGGATGAAAAAACCGTAAACTATTCCGAGTCGCACGACCAGGCTCTTGTAGGAGATAAAACAATTATATTTCGCCTTGCCGATGCCGATATGTATTACTATATGCACATAAATAATATGAATATAATTACCGAACGGGCAGTAGCTTTACATAAAATAATTCAGCTTGTTACGGCAGCATCGGCACAAACCGGATATTTGAATTTTATGGGTAACGAATTCGGACATCCGGAATGGATTGATTTTCCCGGAGAAAGAAATAACCATTCGTATAAATATGCAAGAAGACAGTGGAGCTTGGCTAAAAATAAAGAACTTGCCTATTATTATCTTAATTCCTTTAATGCAGAAATGATACATCTGCTTAAGTGTAAGAATATTACGAATAAGAGTATTCATCTTTTGTCCGACAAAGCTTACGACCAAGTTCTTATTTTTAAAAGAGATAAATTCATTTTTGTTTTCAGCTTTAATCCTTTCACGTCTTTTCCGGATTACGGCTTTGAGACCTCAAAAGGCGAATACAAAATAATTCTTAATTCTGATGATGAGGCATTTCTCGGTAAAGGAAGAATTGATACGGAAATTATTTATAAAACCTCAGAAATTAACGGTAAAGATATTTTGAAAGTCTATATTCCCGTGAGGACATGCTTTGTTATGGAAAAGATTTCTTAATATATGTATTTAAACAAAAAAAGAAGCTGCCTTTTTTCAGCAACTTCTAAGTTTTGTGTAGTTTTTAATAAAAAGGTTTAGGCAAATAAAACTCTTTGCAGATAAGATGAGTTTACTTAACTGTTTCCATAAATTTTTCAAAATTTTTTTAAAAAATATTTATTCTGTTGAAAAATAATATTTTCAGATACGGATATTATTCTGTTTCAGGAGGGCGAGGGAGATATGAACAGTAATAAAACCCTTCTGTTTTTTTTGAAAATAACGCTAATATGGCTCTAAAAGAATTTTAGAGTCTTTCTATTTGTGCACCTATTGCATTAAGTCGGGTGTCAATATTCTGATATCCTCTGTCTATTTGCTCTATATTATGAATTATACTTGTTCCCTTTGCTGACATTGCAGCTATAAGCAAAGCTATACCGGCTCTTATATCGGGGGATGTCATAGTTGAGGGTCTTAGACAAGATTCTCTGTTTAAGCCTATTACGGTTGCTCTGTGCGGGTCGCATAATATTATTTTAGCCCCCATGTCTATAAGTTTATCTACAAAAAACAGTCTGCTTTCAAACATTTTTTGATGTATAAGCACACTTCCTTTTGCTTGGGTTGCCGTTACTAATATAACACTTAGGATGTCCGGTGTTAAGCCCGGCCACGGAGCATCTGCTATTGTCATAACCGAATCGTCGAGAAAAGATGCAATTTCATATTTTTCGTGTTTCGGAATATAAATATCATTACCTCTTTGTTCTGTATGGATACCGAGTTTTTTAAATGTAGGAGGAATCATTCCTAAATCGGCAATGTTTGCATTTTTTACGGTAATTTCTGATGCAGTCATGGCAGCCATACCTATAAAACTTCCTATTTCTATCATATCCGGCATAACGGTATGAGTGCATCCGCCTAAAGAGTCTGTACCTTTTATATGCAGCATATTTGAACCTATACCTTCTATTTTTGCACCCATTGAGTTAAGCATTTTGCTTAATTGTTGGAGATACGGTTCGCAGGCGGCATTATAAACAGTTGTTTTTCCTTCGGCAAGGACTGATGCCATAAGAATATTTGCCGTTCCCGTTACCGATGCTTCATCGAGCAGCATATAATCTCCTTTCAGCTTGTCGGCTTCAACGGAATAAACGGCATTTTCGGTATCGTAGTTAAAATTTGCTCCGAGTTTTTTGAATCCGAAAAAGTGTGTATCTAATCTTCTTCTTCCTATTTTATCGCCGCCGGGAGCCGGAATAAATGCTTTTCCGAAACGTGCCAGTAACGGACCGAGTATCATTACCGACCCTCTGAGCCTGGCTCCTTGTTTTTTGAATTCTTCGGTTTTAAGATAATCAAGGTTGATGTTTTCGGCTTTAAAAGTATAGTCTGATGCATTAAGTTTGTTTACTTTAACGCCTAATTTCTCAATTAAATGAATCAGATTATTTACATCAAGAATGTCGGGGATATTATTTATCCTGACTTCTTCGGGTGTCAGCAATACGGCACAAATAACTTGCAGTGCTTCATTTTTTGCTCCTTGCGGTATTAATTCTCCTTTTAATTTTGTTCCGCCTTTTATTTTAAACGATGCCATACGGTTTTCGGAAATTTATGTTTCTACGGGTTTATTTTCTTTTGCGTTTGAGCTTTTTATTGGGATTTACTAATTTGTGAGATTCGCTTAAAATAATATCTTTATCAACTTCTACTTTTCCTCCTGACAGCTCTTTTATTTTTTGAAAAATAAATTCATCGGTAACAGAATCTTTACTCCAGGTAAGATAAAGTTTTTTCATATGATTTGCGATAAGTGCCGTAAGAAGTCTTTTTTCGTCGCAGTCTTCCATTTCGGCGGCATATTTAAGCATATCAACAATGTTTTTACCGAAGTGCTTGTATCGGAAATTTTTTGATTTATAGGGAATTTTTTCAGGTTTTCCGGCAAAAGTTGCTGTTTCCGGAACAGGAAAAGGAGAGTCTTCTTTCAATTTAAAATCTGACATAATTACAAGATGGTCCCATAATTTATGTTTGAAGTCTTTCAGGTCCCGCAGGTAAGGGTACATACGCCCCATAAGATTTATGATACCTTCCGTATATTTTTTTCGTTCTTCTTTGTCTTCGATTTTTACTGCATTTTCAACAAGTTTTTGCACGTTTCTGCCGTATTCGGGCAGGATAAGTTTGCTTAATGATGTATTATATTCCATTTTTTTAAATTAATTTCCAAAGATACGGATATATTCTTAATTATTCATAAATTATTGAGAGTATAATGCTGAAATTGTTAAAATCGGGAAAGTGTTTGATAAATTCAGGTTACTCTGTTATTTGGAGTTTTGCAAATTTCAGCAGCAGGTTTTTTATACCTGTTTTAAATTCAATAAGAGCTTTTGTATTGGGAAATTCACCTTCAATTTTTAAAACGGTTCCTGTTCCGAAGCGGCTGTGTGTAACTTCAATTCCGGGGACAATGTCATTGATGTTTGCAGGTGCCGAAACGGAAGCATTTTCTATTTTTTTCAGCTTGCGGTTATATCCTGTTTTTGCAACGGAAGGTGTTTGTTTTTCATTGTTTTTTGTATAACCGGCTTTTGATTTTCCGGTATTTGTTTTGCCGAATAAATTTGTTTGTGTTTTGTTTCTTTTTCCGTTGTTGCCGTAAGCATCATAAAATTCAACAAATTCGGGTTTTATGTCTTTTATAAATCTGCTCGGTGTGCAGTCGTGAAGTTGTCCCCATCTGTATCGCTGACCGGCATATGTCAGATAAAGATTTTTTTCGGCTCTTGTCATTGCCACATAAAATAAGCGTCTTTCTTCTTCAAGTTCTGTCGGTGAAAATGCCGACATTTCCGAAGGAAAAAGTTTTTCTTCCAGTCCCGCAACGTAAACATTTTTAAATTCAAGACCTTTTGCCGAATGTATGGTCATAAGGGTTACTTTGTTTTTATCGCTGTCGTTATCTGTATCTTGGTCGGTAAGGAGAGATACGGATTCCAGAAAATGGTTAAGTTTGTTTTCTTCGTTTTCGGCTGTATCGACAAATTCTTTTAAACCGTTTATGAGCTCTTGTACGTTTTCATATTTAGCAAGTGATTCTTGCGATTTATCGGCAAACAGTTCGCTTAAAATCCCGCTTGTTTGTGCTATTTCTTTACCGAGTTCAAAAGCATTTTGTTCGCTTAATTTAGATGAAAAATTTTTAATCATACCGGCAAAAGCCAAAAGTTGGTTTACGGCTCTGCTGTTAAGCCCTGTGTTTGAACTCATTATCTTTTCGGTAACTTCCCACATTGACATAAAGTTTTCGTTTGCGTATTTTTCTATTTTGTCGATTGTGGTTTTTCCTATTCCTCTTTTAGGGTAATTTATAATACGTTTAAATGCTTCATCGTCTTTTTTATTTACAACGAGTTTGTAATATGCAAGTAGGTCTTTAATTTCTTTTCGCTGATAGAACGATAATCCGCCGTAAATGCGGTAAGGAATTTTGCTGCGTCTGAAGGCTTCTTCAAAAATACGCGATTGTGCATTTGTTCGGTATAAAACAGCGTGGTCTGAATATCTTGTATTGTCGGTAAAAACCGATTCAGAAATTTTATTTGCTACCGCAAAGCCTTCTTCGTTATCGGTAAGTGCTTCAATTACCTTTACTTTTGTACCTTCTTCGTTTTGAGAGAAAACTTCTTTTTTTATTCTGTTTTGATTTTTTTCTATTACCGAGTTTGCGGCTTCTACAATGTTTTTTGTAGAACGATAGTTTTGTTCGAGTTTAAAAAGTTTGTAATTTTTATAATCGTTTTTGAAATTTAATATATTTTCAATTTTTGCACCTCTGAAAGAATATATGCTTTGGGCATCATCACCCACTACGCAAACATTTTTATGTTGTTCGGCTAATTTTTTAATTATAAGATATTGCGAGAAATTTGTGTCTTGATACTCGTCAACTAATATGTAATCAAATTTTTCCTGATATTTTTTCAGAATGTCGGGGTTTTTATGAAATAATACGTTAACATTCAGCAGCAGGTCGTCAAAATCCATAGCTCCGGCTTTTTTGCAACGCTGTGTGTATATTTTATATATTCTGTAAAGTTCGGGTTTTCGGCTTCTTTCGTCTTGACTTCTTATTTCGTGATTGTTTTCATATGCCTGTGCCGTAATTAAATTATTTTTGGCACCTGATATGCGTGCATAAACTCCGGCAGGCTTGTATATTTTATCGTCTAATTTTAATTCTTTAATGATACTTTTAATAACGCTTTTGGTATCTTGTGTGTCGTATATCGTAAAACTTTGCGGATAACCTAAGGTTTCGGCTTCTTTTCTGAGAAACTTGGCAAAAATTGAATGAAATGTTCCCATCCAAAGATATTTTACTTTGTCTTCTCCTATAAGTGCGGCTATTCTTTCTTTCATTTCTTTAGCTGCTTTGTTGGTGAATGTGAGAGCCAGAATACGCCAAGGTTTTACGCCGTTTTGGAGGAGATGTGCGATACGATATGTAAGTACGCGTGTTTTTCCGGAACCGGCACCGGCAATTACCAGTGAGGGTCCTTCTGTGTTTATAACTGCTTCTTTTTGAGCTTTGTTAAGTTGGTTTAAGTAGTCTTGCACGTTTTATTTAAATGTTTTTTAAGAAATAGGGGAGACAAAAGTAAAAATGATGTTATAAACGGCATTATTTTTTTTATTATTTTATGAAATAGTTTTTAACGAAGAATATTTTATATAATCGGGTCGCCGCAAAAATATTTTCTGCCGCAGCTTTTACAAAATTTTCCTATCCAAACTTCATCGAACTGCTGCATGATATTTTCAACAAATTTTGTGTCTGTCGTGATAATTCCTGCTTCAAAATTTCTTCGGTTCTCACTTTTCATACCCAAGCCGGCTCCGGTAAGGTTTGCGGAACCTGTGTAAGCAAATTTCCCGTCGATTATAATGTGTTTAAAATGAACACGCGGGCAAAGTTGACGTTCCATGGCATTCCAAAGTCCGGGATATTTATCAAAACTTCTTCTGAAATTTACACCCGGCTCTTTTGCATGAAGCAAGCGAACAGCAACTTTTTTTCTTACAAGTTCGTTAAGAACGGCGAGAAACGATAAGACACTTCCCTTATGTTTTACATGTAAATCTTTAATGTCGGCAGTTCCTATCCATACAAATTTCTGTGCTTTTGAAACTTGCAAAATTACCTCTTCGTAATGTTGTCGGTTTGTTATGAATTTTACGGGCATATTTTATAAAAGTAATAATTTTCGGTTATATCGTAAAAATATTTCTGAAAATTACGATTCAATAAACTGCACATTATAATAAATTTGATTTCATTTTCAATAAGCAATTAACGCTGTTATCTCTTATATGGTTTCATTTTTTCAAGATATTTTCGTTCTTTGTTTCTGTATTCTGCCGCTTTATCAAATTTTTGTCTTTTTATGCAATTTGCTTTTTTTGTGCAATTTCTGTCGGCTTTATATTTGAAATATTGATATTTTAATTCGGATATAAATTTCGGATACATATTAAGATATAAGTTTGTGATTTGTGAAAAATTCACCGGATAAATTAAATTATCCGATGAATATGAGGTTTGGTCGGTTATTATTTTTCGGAGTTAACGACCGTTGCTTTGCGTATTACTTTAAGTTCTTTTTTAGTGTTGTATTGGTCAACCATACTGCCGAGTATAAACAAGTCGATTAACCAACCGATGCCGCCGAGTTGTAAGGTCAGCAAATAAAGAATACCGGTACCGAATTTTCCGAGGTAGAAGCGATGTGCCGATAAAATTCCGAGAAAAAACCATAATAAATAAGCAATTGTTTTTGATTTCATAATGTTTGAATTTTGAAATGAATAATTTGTTTTTTGCAAATTTATTTACGGTATGTGCCGGAAGGTGTCGTGTCGTTAAAAAAAACAGCATAATTAAAATGCTGTTTTTTTAAAAAATGTATTCTTTTGATTAAGCAGGTTTATAACTGATTCGCCTACAAAATTTGTCATAAACCTCTATAATATTTCCATTCTTTATCGTAAAATTACTCCCTTTTGCACTCAATACTTCTCTTTTATTTTTCATCATATATGATATTCTTTTGCATTTTTCATTATATAATTCAATTCGAGAATTATAAATAATTATAAAAAACTCATCAGAGAAACATATAAATTCTTTATTCCCTAAATTCATATATGAAATTCGTTTACTGTTTTCATCAAAAACTTCAATTCGGCCATTTTTAATACTTACATTCGATATTGTCATAACTTTTACATTTTAATATTATTTATTTTTCCATTTTTCATATTGTTCTTTTGTCTGTTCTTCAATCCTACTACACATTTCTTTAGTTTTTTTCATCATTGTATGACTTTTAGCAACAATGTCTACAATTGCATTAATAATATTTTCTTTATAAAAAGAATCGATATTTGGTAATGTAAGGTTAAAATAAAAATGAATATAATAGAATTCTTGCCATGTATGATGTTTTAAATTTTCTGACTCAAAATCACTATATTTAGCTATTATTTTAACAAATTCAGAACGCATATTTTCAAATTCCTCTTTTAAATTTGCTTGTTCTAAATTTTTATTAAAATCCTGAAAACTCCACCCAAGAGGTTCACTTGCTACAAATCCCATTCTTATTTTTCCTTCATGAGCCCAAGACCAAATTCGCCATTTATTAAAACTTTCAATTGAGAAAAATGCATTTGATTGCACTCTTTTTCCTTCATATAAAATATCTTTGTCCGGAAAAACCTTTTTTAATGATTCCACTACATTCCGTCTTACACCTTTTAATAAAGATCCTTTATGATAATTGACAACAGGTTTGTCAAAAGCTTCAAGATTTGTAACAGATGACAAAGAAATTATTTGAGAAATTATCTCACCTGTATTTTCTTTTGCGTCTTCTATAATGCTTCGTACTTTGTTTAAAAGTCTTGAAATATTAAGAACTTTTTTCTTCAAAAAATAATCCTTTTCACAAACTCTGAATAGAACTTTTTCCCATTCTTCATCAAATTCTTCTTGAGCATCCAATTTTAAATTGATATCATCATTAATTTTCGGTAAATTCATTTGAATTGCTATTTTATCATCCCAACCGGTAAAATTAGGATACTGTACAAGCAATTTATATATTTGAGGATAAGCAATCTGAATATTCACCAATGCAAAGTTTATTAATTTATCAAGGTTATCATTTGTATTATTTTCATTTTCTTCTTCATTCATATTTTTATTAATACTGTTTATCAAAGAAAGAGAATTTAATAATCTTTTTAATGCTCTTGGATTTGAACCTACCGAAAATCGGGTAATTTCACTTACAACTTCTTTAAAATCATTATCATTTTTTTGCTTATCACCCAAATAATTAATTG
>JALSMF010000406.1 GCA_026987795.1 Bacteroidales bacterium | reverse complement strand
TTCTATTGTATAAGAGGCTGTTCCGTCCGTAAGTTTTGACATAAGAGAGATTCCCTCCGAATAGCCGAGATTAAGAGTTACAGGTAAGGTGAGAGATACGCTGTCATTTCCGGCTATAGCCAAATCGTTTGAGTATGTGTCGGAGTAATAATGAGTTGCAGATTCAACACCTTCAACAAAAACAACATACTCAACTTCATCAATGAGAACATTTCTGTTGTCGAGATTTTTAACGGTTGTATTTACGTTAAGATTAAACGTAACACTTGAAATACCGTTAACGGTGTATGTTCCGTCAATATCATTTACGTTAATATCCGGTTGTTCGTAAAAATCATCATATCCTACGTCAATATTTGCCGTTCCTTGTATGTCAATCGGTAAGTCAAATAATTCCAAAACCGGTTCGTCAACATGAAATGTTCCGGTAACTGTATAGTCAAGACTTTCTCCGGTATCTAATTTTTCTAAAAGTCGGATAGCATCATTTGTTAATAATCTTAGAGGCAGAGTAATCTTCAAAGGCACATTTACGAGTAATGTTCTGTTTATGTCTGCTTGTTCGGGAAATGCTGTCAAGCCGTTGATAGTTACTTCGTAATCAATGTCTTTTACAGGAGCTTCTCTCACGTCGTTATTTGTTACAAGTAAATCAATGTCCAGATACGTTGTGTCGCCCGGTAACTCTTTTAAGGAGCATCCTGTAACTTCGACAGTGGGTTGTTCAAATAAGTCGTCAATAATTGAAGCCGGAACGTCTCCTTTGAAAGACAGTGGTAATAAGGTGTTTACAGGATCTGTTATTTGAAAATCTCCCTTCACTTTAAATTTAATGTCGCCGTCTGCAATTGCATCTGCAAGTTTTTGCCCTGTCTCTGAATCAAGATTAAGTGTAAACGGAAGATTAAGCGATGTAGTTCCGCCTGTCTCAAGAGTAAAAGATTCAGAATAAGAATCAGAATAGAGGTGTGTTTCGGAATCAACGCCTTCTATTTCAACGGTATATTCTATTTCACTTACTGTTGCACCTCTTTTATCATTGTTTTTCACGGTGCAATCAATGTTAAAATCAAAAATATAACGGGATGTTCCGTCTTTTATAAACGTTCCTTCAAGGTCATTAACAGTTACGTCAGGCTGTTCAAAAAGGTCATTTTTGTTACAAGAGGAAAAAAACAATATTGTTACGGCAAAAAGCAGAATAAAGTGTTTTGGTTTCATTTTGGGTTAGTTTTAATTAAAAAATACATATTAAGCAAATATACGCTTTTCTTTTCTTTTCTCGGCAGTATGTGTTTTGTAGCATAAATGTTAAAATCCGTAAATAATTTTATGATATGTTTTTTAAATATTTTTAACTTTTTAAAATCTATATTTGCATACTAAAAATAATTATTCACGTTTTAACGAAAAGTATAAAAAACAACACAAAACTCAATAAAAAGGTAAGTAATGAAAAAAAGCATAATTGTTTTGGTTTTATCGGCTTTGTATCATTTTTCACTTTCTCAGGAAATGACCGTAAACGGAATTGTTAAAGATGCAAAAACAAATAATCCTGTTATAGGAGCGGCAGTTTTTGAACTCGGAGATGCAACAATAGGAACTGCAACAGATACCGAGGGTTTTTTCAGTTTAAAATTTTCAAAAAAACATATTATTTTAAAAGTTGCATACATAGGCTACAAAGACACTGTTTTTGATTTTTATCTGGCTAAAGACACGGCACTGATAATTAATTTAGTTTCGGAAACGGATATTGATGAGGTTAAAATAGAAGATGATTCAATTAATTGGCGACCTGCCGATAATGATTTGAGCGGCAAAATTAAGCCGATTTTAGCTGAAGGTGCTGATAAAAAAGATAAACTCACGATTAAAAAAATTCCTGTAAAGAAGAAAAGTAAAGCAGGAAAAAAAATAAATGAAATATTTCTGAGCAGTATTGATAATCCTGCAGGAAAAGCCGTTTATATTGACGGAGCAAGAATATATTTTCCTGTTGTTGATTTTCGGCTTATGCCTTTAATACCTGAAAATGTTGCGGATAATTTTGACTATTATGAAATTAATTTTCCTGCAAAATACGGAAACTTTCCGGCTCCTGTTTTTGATGTCGATATTAAAAAAGGAGATATGAAAAGATACGGAGGGAACGTTACGGCGAGTTTCTTCGGTGCAGGATTTAATTTTACGGGACCCGTAAAGGAAGAACGTTCGGCATTTTTTGTTTCGGCAAGAAAAAGTTTTATCAACAGCCCTTATACTGAATTATTTTTGACAGATAACACTGAAACGGGAGAATATCGTTTTAAACCGAATTTTTGGGACATAAATCTTAAATATTCTCATAACTTAACCGAAAGCAGTAAGTTTTTTGTCAGTTTTTTTCATAATAAAAACAAGTCAGAGACAGGAACAAGCGAAACCAATCCTGATACAACCGAATATTTAATAACAAGAAAGATAAATTCAAGTTACGGAAATACAGCGGCTGTGTTTAATTTCAGTCATAGTTTTACGCAAGACTTTATTTTTAATGCGGCTTTAATATACAGCAGGTATAACTTAAGCCAAACAATAGTCGGAGATTCCGTAGGGATGTCGGGTAATGCTGTGTCTTATATAAACCGTTATAATGCCGAATATGTTTCGGGAAACAGCGATATCGGGCTAAAACTCAGTGCAAAATACAATATAAATAATGAACATTTTTTATTGTTCGGAGTAAATGCTTTTAACAAGCGATTCAGACCGGTTGATGCAAGCTTATCCGTAAACGATTTTGAAAACAGCTTCAGGATTGACACAGCTTGGCAGGAAAATACGATAAATGCACAGGAATATTCTTTGTTTGCACAAGATAGTTATAAACCTGATGAAAATATAACCGTAAACGGAGGGCTGAGATTTTCAGCTTTCAGTAACGGAAATAAAACATATTATTCTGTTGAGCCGAGGATTTTCGGACGTTATCGTGTTCTTGATTTTTTATCTGCTGAAATTTCATATGCTTATAATAAAGATTATTTGCATATGCTTACCGGAAATTATGCAGGTTTAAGTTCCGTAATTTTTATTCCTTCCTCTGAAAAAATTTTACCGAGAGTAACAAATCACTTTGCGGCAGGAGCTGTTTTAAATTTGCCTTTTGACATAAATCTTAAAGGAACTGTTTTTTATGACAATATAAAAGATGCTTACGAATATAAAGACAACTATTCTTATTTTGATTATCCCGGAAAACCGGTGTTAACGGGAACTGATATTGAAGAAAGGATTACGGAGGTGTCGGGAAATTATAAAGGAATAAGAACTTCGTTAACAAAAAAGTATAAAAACTTTAAATTTTCATTAAATCATATAATTTCAGATTATTCTTTAAACTCAGACAGTATTAATTTCGGACAGTCGTTTCAATATACAAAAAACAGAAAAAATGAAATTGGTTTAAAAGTATCATATTCCGTAAATGAAAATATCGGAATTTTTGCAAATTGGATATATCAGTCCGGAAATTTCATAACACTGCACAAACAGCATTATGTGCCTTACGATTATACAACCGGCAATTTAGGGACGGGAAATATTCCGGATATGAGTACAATGTATTTAAATGAATACGTGCAGACACCGCCTTTTAACCGCAACGATTTTAAATTACCGGCATATCACCGGTTGGATATAGGTGCAAATTATACCGTTGATAATCATAAAATAGGATTACATATTTATAATGTTTATAACCGTAAAAATCCCGAGTTTATTGATTATAAAAAAGGAACATTAACAAACGGAACGTTAAACAAAATTGTAAAATATACCGACTTGCCGTTTTTTCCTGCTTTAAGTTATTCATACAAATTTGAATATTGAAGGGGGTAACTGTTATACTTGTAACGGGTTACAGGCAGAAAAAAATTATGTTGCAACTTTTTCCCGAAAGAAATTGTCTGAGAACAAAACCTTTTCGTAATTTTATCGTATAATATAAAATACGAAAAGATTCATTCTTTCTTCCGATAATTCTTTAAAAGCAAATACTATGAAAACTGTAAAATTTATTCTGCTGTTATCTTTTTTTTTGATTCCGTCTGTTATTTTCGGACAAACAAGATGGACAGGGGGCGGAGCATCCGACAGTTTTTCGGATATCGGAAATTGGGATAACGAAGTTCCTATGCCGGGAAGTGTTATTATATTTGATATCGGAGGAGATATACATATAACAAATATCCCCGGCACCTATAACTCAACGGCATCTGTAAGCGGTATGCTGGTACAGAATAATACAAGAGTTTTTTTTGATAATACAACCGCAGGACCGGCAGAATTTTATGTGAATGACATAGATATTGAAGGGGGCAGCAGTTTTATACTGGAGGGAGCAGAGCAATTTTCTGTTTTTACAGAGACAGCAAATATATACGGAACACTTGATGCAGGAGATATCCATTTGTTTAAAACTTTCGGAACGGGGTCGGGATATAATTTTATTGATGCCGCAACATTTGTTACTGCAAATATCAACGGTCTAAGCGGCAGTATACAGGGAGCTTATCATCATAATAATTCTTTTTATTTGGTATATAACGGAATTGATGCGCAAAATACCGGATTAGTAGGAGATACTCAGCCTTTCGGAGAGATTGTTGTCGATAATGCTTCTGCAGACGGGGTTTTTATGGATGAAAATATTAGTGTTGATACATTAGCTTTGTTAAACGGTAATTTTAATATAGTAAATAAACACTTAATAGTTACCGGAGCTGTTAATTATACAGGCGGAGGTTTGTTGGGGGATATAAACAGCTCTGTTCTTGAAATAAATATAACTAACTCATTGAGTGAGTTTGTTCTAGAAACACCTTTAGCGTTAGACTCTTTGATTATACAGGCGGACACTACGGTGCTTCTTACAAATGCCGATGTGTTAAGTGTGTCGGATTTAGTAATGTACAACGGAAATTTAGCTGTTGCAGATTGTGAGTTGGAAGTGAATAACTCATTTTCCAGAGTTTCGGCATCGGCTTTTCTTATAGGAGGACCAAATGCAGTTTTAACATTTAATAATTTAACAAGTACACCTTCAGCATTAAATACTTTACAATTGGGCTACTTTACAAACCGCTCTGATCGCACTGTCAGTTTGGAAGGAGACTTAACCGTTGAAAATTTTTTGAGTATGGAGAACGGAATTTTGGATATAGGAAATAATACACTTATAATTAACGGCGATTACAGTTATACAAACGGACTGCTGGCAGGAAACGGAATATCGGTTATTTCGATAAACGAAACGGGAGGGACTGCGATGAACATTGCGTTTAATGCAACTGCAAATTCATTATCTTCACTATATATAAATAATCCCGGAGGAATAATAGATATAAATTCGGATTTAAAAATAAATAATCAATTAAATATTACGGGAGGGAAGTTAAGAGTAAATAATATTCTCACTTTCAGCCCCGGAGTTTATATTACGGCAACGGAAACAGATTATATAATTACAGCGGAAGGAGCGTTTGTAGAGGTACAAGGGCTGACAAACGGCACATATTTCTTTCTGCCTGTCGGTACAAATACTTATTATGCTCCCGTAGCAATAAACAGCATTTTGGGTGCTGATTATTCAATAGCAGTTTATGACAATATTTATACGGAAGGAAATTTCGGAACTCTTATTAATGATAAAAACGTAAACTTAAGATGGGAGATATACCCTGCCGTAACAAGTGATTTTGACTTAACTTTAAGCTGGGACCCGAATGCTGAATCGGGTTCTTTTGATTTAAGTCAATGTTATATTTCCAATTATGACGGTTATCAGTGGGATAATGTAGGATTAACTCCGGGGACGAGTACGGCAGCCGTTAATTCCCAGACACGAAATGTTTCCGGTTTAAGCGGTTTTTTCGGGGTTTTTTACGGAACGAACAACTTGCCTGCAGCTGCTGATAATACTGTCATAACATTAGCAGATGTTCCGTATGTTTTTACCTTGTCCGATTTTAACTTCTATGATGCGGACGGAGATAATCTTGAAAAAATTGAAATAACACAAATTCCTCAAAAAGGAATGTTGTTTTTAGACGGTAACTTTAATGATGTACCTGACGCAGTTGAAATTATAGCAGCAGGAAGCCAAATAATGTATTATGATATAGAAGCAGGAAACTTAAAATTTATACCGGCAACAGGTGAATTCGGAATACCTTATACAAACTTTCTTTTTAGAGTGAGTGACGGCTTATCTTACAGTGCTTCTGAATATTCTATGAGTATAGATGTAGGGAATAATCGTCCGCCTGTTGCAAATAATCAGGCGTTTATAATTCCTGAACACAGCCCTAACGGCACTTTTGTAGGAAAAATTGAAGCTGCAGACCCGGATGCGGGGCAAACTCTTTTCTTTTATCCTGCCCAAGGTGCAGTTTTTTCAGATGCTTTCAAAATAGAAAGTAACGGAACAATAACGGTAAATAACAGCGACCTGCTGGAATATTCAATAAATCCTGCCTTCTCTTATGATTTAGACGTATGCGATGACGGAGAACTGGTTTTATGCACTCCGATAACAGTTACCGTCAACTTAGAAGAAGTAATTCAAGATTTAATACCTGCAAATTATATTTCGCCGAACGGAGACGGATATAACGATACTTGGATAGTTAAAGGTCTTGAAAACGGAACATTCGAGGCTTTTATTTTCAATAATAACGGGAAAGAACTGTTTTATTCTCCTGAGTACAAGAATGACTGGGACGGAACGAACTACGGCAGAGAACTTCCTCCCGGAATTTATTACTACCTGCTTAAATCCGGAAATATTGAGTTAAAAGGCACTATTACTTTGGTGAGATAAATTGAAAACATTTTCTGTTTAAGTAGTTCAGTATAGTTTTTTAAAAGGGAATAATATATACGAATAAAAAAGATGGCAAAGAAAATACTTTTTTTATGTGCGGTTTTGCTTATAATTATAAAATCTGAAGCTCAAATTTATAATATCCATAACTTTTACACTCAAAACCTATTCTATTATTCTCCGGCTCATACCGGAGATAAAGGACAGTTAGCAGCTTTTGCAGATTACAGAAATCATCTTACGGGAATAGCGAATGCCGTTCAATCTGCAACTCTCGGAATACATTCTCCGGTGTCAGAAAAAATGAATCTCGGAGGGCTTATAAAAACAGAAAAAGTCGGATTATATGAAAATTCATCACTTAGGTTCGATTATTCTTTTCGCACTGAAATATCAGAAAATCAAACTGTAAGTTTTGGTATAAACGGAGGTGTGTTACAAAGAAATTTAGATTATGAAAGTGCGGTTGTGGCAGACCCTGCAGACCCTACGCTTTTACCGAATTATTCCCGAAAAATATTATTTTTTGCCGGAGCCTCCGTTAATTATAAACTTAAGAATTTAAGTTTTGATATAGGGATTCCGTATATTTATAAATCGACGAATTTACTGAATACGGCTTATTTTTCGTTTTTGGCATATGATTTTTACTCAAAAAACAATGTTTGGCAGTTTCAGCCGTCCGTATTAGCAGTATACAATTCTTCCGAAATTTTTGATTCTCATTTTAATTTTTTGATTAACTACGATAATGTATTTTGGTTGCAGCCGACATATAAATTAAACGGCAGCATTGTTGTTTCTGTCGGAGTAAACTTGAAAAAGATAGGCATAGGCTATGCTTACGAAACAAATTCGGGAGCTCTTTCATATATAGGCGGAGCCTCTCATGAAATTATTCTTACTTACGGTTTTTTTAAACCCAAAGTTAATACTGCAGATTCACTATATTCCGAAACCGGCGGAAATCCGAGATTAAAAGGTAAAATTAACGGCAAGACTTATGAAGAATATGTATCTTCAAATAATTACGGTTTCTATAATGATATTATGGAATTAACTGACTCTATTCATAAACAGGAAGTTAAGCGCATTAAAGAAGAAAAAGCAGTTTTGCAGGATTCAATAAACAAGGCAAAAGCTTTATCCGACTCTTTAGAAAAAGCAAGATTAGATTCAATAAATAAAGCACGTTTAGACTCAATAGAACAGGCAAAAAGAGATTCTGCCAGGCAACATGCTCTCAGGCATCTCAGCGATGAGGAATTGAAAATCCTGCAAAAAGGTGTTCATT
>JALSMF010000405.1 GCA_026987795.1 Bacteroidales bacterium | reverse complement strand
ACCCGAAAAAAATATTTGATTTGCCAAAGTATATTTTTTTGACAAAAGTAAAATAAAGAATCTGTTTTTAATAATTTAACTTTATTGTATCAGTTGACAGCGTGTAACCCGAAAACAAGCCAAGTCCGTTCTTTACGTTAGAGTAAACCTGAACGGGCTGTGCAAACGGGTCATATTCACTTTGCCGGTTAAGGTTATAAGAAATAATATAATTATAAATATCTGCCGTTACGGTCAAAAATTTTATTATCAGATAATCAGGATATTGTTCATTTGCTCTCTTGTAGTAATAGTAATCGGTATAAATATCTGCCGAAATATTAATAACATATTCTTTTCCGTTAAATATCTCATCATTAAAAACCCGACCGTCTGTATTACTAAGCATAAAAGATATGTTTTCTTTCTTAAAAAACGGTTCGTTTGAATTATAATAAAGCGGATTTTCATAATATCCCGTAAATATCGGATATATGTCACTGTAATCATATACAGGTCTATACAGTGATACACCTAAAAAATAATAATTATCTTTAGCGGCATCATCTTTTATCTTAATACCGAGGCGTATTTCATAAGTTGTATCAATATAACCCTCTCCCCAATCATTTATATTAATTCTCATAGAAGTATCAACAGACAAAATATCGGTCGGAGATTCCGAATGGTAATTTGCTTCAACGGAAGTCAACCCGGGATAATCAACCGTAATTTTATAATCGGAATTTTCAACAGGGCTTACTGAAGACATAAAAAATCCGCTGTCATTATATGTCATAGTTTCCGTAAAAATATCATCTTTATACAATTTGACTTCGGCAGATGACAATATCTCAACAGGTTTCTCGTCTAAAATACTCTTACTTTTCGTAACTCTTACCTTTACAATACTGTCAGTCGTAATTATTCCGTTTACTACTATATGTTTTGCTGCTTCGGGTATATCAATATCAAGTTTTTTTCTGCAAGACAATATAACCAAGACAAGTAAAAGTGAGGATATAATCAGTATATTTTTCATTTTGTATGTTTTTTAAAATTCATATTTAAAACTTACCGACGGGATAACAGGAAATAAGCTATACTGAAACAAAGCTTTTTTTCCTTTTTCATCTCTCTCAAATCTCAAAAAGAAAGGATTTTTTCTGTTATAAACATTATATGCTCCTACAGTCCATGTTCTGTTTCCGAATTTCTTTTTTTTCCTGAAATTTACACCTAAATCTAATCTGTGATAAGCCGGCATTCTGAAATTGTTTCTCCTTTCTATGTGATTAATAATATCATAATCGGTATAATTATCATAAGAATAATAGTATTGCTGCAGTGCCCGGTAACTTTCATAAGATAAGGTAACCGCATTACCCGTTCCGTAAACCCAAGTTCCTGCAATATCAATTTTATCGTTAAATTTATGCGTAATAACAATACTTATATCATGCCTCCTGTCATAAGTGTAAGGAAACGACTCTCCGAAACTTATATTTGAGAACTGCCTGTCGGTTTTAGACCATGTATATCCTACCCAGCCCGTAGTTTTACCTATATATTTTTTAACCAGAAATTCTATACCGTAAGATGTTCCTTTTCCGTCTGTTTCTATTTTATTTTCCCAAGCTCTTTCGCTTTCGCCTTCTTCCGAAAATCCGCTTATAAAACTTGCTCCCTCTTTATATTCAATCATATTATTCATTGTTTTATAATACGCTTCAATACTAATATCAAAACCTCTATAAGAATATGCAGACCCCAGCGCATATTGCGTTGATTTTTGCGGGCTTATGTTATCTGTAACCGGCAACCATAAATCAGTCGGCATCCCTATGGTTGTATTTGTCAATAAATGAAGATATTGTTCCATCTCTGTATATGCAGCTTTTACCGACCAATCGGAACTTATCAGGTATCGTAACGACACTCTCGGCTGAGTTGACGTATATAGTGTATCATTAACGTAAAATCCCGAATGATGGACACCTATATTTGCTTTCATATTTTTAAATAATCTCATCTCATCTTCCGCAAAAATATAATACTCGTTTGCATATATATTGCTGTTTCCGAAAGTGGTATCAATTTTTGAAGAAGTATCGTTGCTTTTGTATTTAAAAGCCTGAATACCCGGGCTGAAAGTATGATAAATATAATTTAATCCGAATTTTATACTGTGATTAACAGACGGGCTGAAATCAAAATCAGTCTTAACAGCCCAATCTTCTATTCCCGAATTATAATCAAAAGCATACTCTTCAAAAGTATTATCCGAATTATCAACGGATTTTTCGAACATTCCCACCCCAAAATTATATTTGCTGTATGTAACGGTGGTATTTGCAAACATTTTTTTTCCGATAATATGATTCCATCGAAAAGCAGAAGTAATATTTCCCCATTTTAAATCACTCTTAAATTCATCGGTAAATTCTTCCCACGTATTTTTATAGTTAGAATAAGCTCTGTCTTTTCCCGTATATACGCTTAAATATATCCTGTCTTTATCCGAAAACTTATGATTTATTTTTGCATTGACATCCCAAAAATAATAACCGTTCGTACTTGTTGCTCCGGAATCATACTTTTTCAGGTAATACAGTTGAAAAGGTAACGATAAAATATCAATATAAGTCCGTCTTGCAGAAACAATAAAAGAGGTTTTATCCTTCACTATAGGTCCTTCAATCATAAATTTTGATGAAATTATTCCGGAAGATGCAGAACCTGAAAACTTCTTTAAATTTCCCTCTTTCATCCTTATATCCAGAACGGAAGACAGTCTTCCGCCGTAACGGGCAGGAAAGCCTCCTTTTATAATATTCACTTCACTTATTGCATCAGCATTAAAAACAGAAAAAAAACCAAACAAATGATTTGCGTTATAAACCGGGACACCGTCAATCAAAATCAAATTCTGGTCAGGTCCGCCTCCCCTCACATAAAAGCCGCTTGTTCCTTCAGTTCCTGACTGCACGCCCGGCAAAAGTTGTATTGCCTTCAAAACATCAACCTCTCCTAAAAGTGCAGGTATTTTTTGTATTGTATTAACCGGAATATTTATCTGTCCCATTTCTGTTTTTTCCGCCTCAGTCTTTTTCCCGTAAACCTCAACTTCTTCCAACTCGTTAGACGGAGACAAAACAAAATTAATTACAGTATCCTTTTTCAGATGCAGTTCTGTTGTTTTTGTAGCATATCCTATATAAGATGCTGAAAGTTTTATCTTTGCTTCAGGAAGAGTGATAGTGTAAAAGCCGTATATATTTGCTATTGTTCCTAAATTAACGGCATCAGGATTATAAACGGCAGCTCCCGGCAGTTTCTCCCCGGATTCCGAACTTTCCACATATCCGCTTACGGTAAATTTTTGAGAAAATGAAATAACATCAAAAAAAAGGAATATAATAATCAGTTTTTTTTTCATTTTATAATGTCTTTACGGTTTTAAAATACAATTTTACAAAAAAACAATCGTTATAATGCGGTCAGATGATTCTATGATGCATTCTTTATAAAACTGTTGCATAAAATTAAATTTTAAATATCAATACAACTTACTACTTTTGCACCATTCTCAAAAAACGAAAAATTTAAATTAATAATATTACGATTATGAAAAAAAATTCAATATTGGTTCTGTTTATGATATTATTCTCTGTAATAAATGCACAAAAAGTAAAAAATGTAAAACTTAAAACATATAACGATTCCGTAAGTTATGCTTTCGGTATAAGTATTGCCGAAAATCTTAAAACGCAAAAAATAGAAAATATAAACCCGCTTGCAATAGGACGAGCATTTCAGGATTTTTATAATAATGAGGGTAAACTATCTGTAGACGATGCCAATAAGCTGATTCAAAAACACTTTGAGAAAGAAGAAGCAAAAAAAAATCAGGCTGCAATTGACGAAGGCAGAAAATTCCTTGCCGAAAATGCAAAAAAAGAAGGAGTTTTTACACTTCCGAGCGGTTTGCAATACAAAATAATAAAAGAAGGAACAGGAAATAAACCGACAGCATCCGACAAAGTAAAAGTTAACTACGAAGGAACTTTAATTGACGGAACAAAATTTGACAGCTCATACGACAGAGGAGAGCCTGTTGTTTTTGGTGTTACACAAGTTATCAAAGGCTGGACGGAAGCCCTGCAACTGATGAAAGAAGGAGCTGTATGGATGCTTTACATTCCTTACGATTTAGCATACGGCTCAAGACAGGCAGGGAAAGATATAAAACCATTCAGCACGCTTATTTTCAAAGTTGAATTAATTGAAATTATTAAATAATTACATTTAAAATGAAAAAAATGAAAAAAATATTATTGCTTATTATTTCCGGATTGGTTATTTTATCAAGCTGTAACAACAAAGAAGACCGGGTTAAATTAAAATCATATAATGATTCTTTAAGCTACGTTATAGGAAAAGATATAGGAAAAAAATTTGAACGCAGCGGACTCGACAGCCTCAACATAGAATATGTGGCAAGAGGTATTAAAGATTACTTTTCTAACGATACAAGTTTATTTAATGAAGACGCTTTAAAAAAATTCCTGACAGACTACTCTGTTAAAAAAAGAGCAGAAGCCGAAAAGAAAATGATTGATGATATGAAGCTAAAGTATAAAATGAACTTAGATGCAGGTGAAAAATTCCTTGCCGAAAATTCAAAAAAAGAAAACGTAATAACAACAGAAAGCGGTTTGCAGTACAAAGTTTTAAAAAGCGGTAACGGAAACACTCCCAAAGTTAATGATAAAGTTAAAGTTTTTTATGAAGGTTATACAATTGACGGTAAAAAATTCGGCGGAAATTACGGCAAAGAGCCTGAAATATTTGAAGTTTCAAGAGTTATAAAAGGATGGACCGAAGTTCTGCAACTTATGAAAGAAGGAGACGAATGGGAAGTTTATATCCCCAGTGATTTGGCATACGGCTATAAACAAGCAGGAGACCTTAAGCCTTTTTCAGTTCTCATATACAAAATAAATTTATTAGAAGTTATACCAAAAAAATAAAATAATGACAACAGGAACCATTTATACGGAAAAAGGAAATATGAAAATTGAATTTTACGATGACGATGCACCGGAAACCGTTGCTAATTTCGTAAAATTATCTAAAGAAGGATTTTACGACGGACTAACATTTCACAGAGTTATTCCCGATTTTGTAATACAAGGCGGATGCCCGCGAGGCGACGGAACAGGCGGGCCGGGTTATTCAATAAAATGCGAAACAAGCGGCAAACGGCAATATCACGACAGAGGAGTCCTGTCGATGGCACATGCGGGTAAAGATACCGGAGGCTCGCAATTTTTCATTTGCCATTCCCGAAATAATACCGCACATCTTGACGGTATTCATACCTGCTTCGGAAAAGTTACGGAAGGTCTTGAAGTTATAGATACAATAAGACAAGGAGATAAAATTAATAAAATCGTAATTGACTAACATTTTTTAAAGCACTTTTTAAAGTCTCAATAAAAATATTGAGACTTTTTTATTAACTTTGGAAAATATTGCAAATAATTAAGTTAAAAATGAATTTAGAAATAACAGGCAAACTCATAAAAAAACTTCCGGAACAAACAGGAGAAGGCAAATTCGGAAAATGGATAAAACAAGAATTTGTTATAGAAACACAAGACCAGTATCCCAAAAAAATATGTTTCTCAACATGGGGAGACAAAACAGATTTTTTAAAAAAAGTATCGGAAGGAGATATTATCACAGTTAGCTTTAATCCGGAATCCAGAGAATATAACGAAAGATGGTATACCGATTTGCGAGCATGGAAAATAACACCTGCCCGCGAAAATCGGCAAATTCCTCCGGAAGATATTCCTCCGCCTCTTACGGAAAACGATGTTCCTCCTGAAGAAGAAGATATTCCGTTTTAATTTAACCTAATAAAAATCACCGATAATGAAACAACTAAGTATTATTCTTGCGTTATCAGTAATAATAATATTTGTTCAGGCATGCTCCGACAATAAAAATTCAGAAAAAAGCGCCGATACAAAAAAAGAGGAGATTATAAGCCCTGACACACTTAAAAAAGATAATTTTATAAAACAAGGAAATAAAAATACAGACACAACAACCGTAAAAACAAAAAAAACTAAGAAAATATACAAATATATATGTCCGCTAAGCTGTAAAAACGGTAAATCCGACACATTCGGAAATTGCCCGAGATGCGGAATGGAAATGATTGAAAATCCCGATTATAAAACAAATACCGATAAAAATGAATAAATTAGCATCTGAATTTGCAGGATTAAAATTAAAAAGCCCGATAATAGCAGGAAGTTGCGGACTTACAAGTTCTGTCGAAAACATAAAAGAAACAGAAAAAAACGGTGCCGGAGCCGTTGTTCTGAAATCAATATTTGAAGAAGAAATTACAGGAAAATATGAAAAACTTTTAAGAGAAATCGGAACAATCAGCTCATTCGAAGAGAATCTTGATTACTACGATTTTAAAATAAAACAAGACAATATAAACGAATACATTTCTCTGATAAAAGATGCAAAAAATGCCGTCTCAATTCCCGTTATCGCAAGTATAAATTGCGTATCATCTCACGAATGGACATATTTTGCAGGAAAAATTGAAGAAGCAGGAGCAGACGCCCTCGAATTAAACATATTTATTTCTCCGGCTGATACCAATCTCTCCGGCAGCGAAAAAGAAAAACTGTATTTTGACATTATTGAAAAAATTACTGAAAAAGTTAATATCCCGGTAATCGTAAAAATGAGTTATTACTTTACCGATTTAAAAAATATGATACAAAAACTGTCAGAAACTAAAATTAAAGGTTTAGTATTATTTAACAGATTTTTCAGCCCCGACATTGATATTTATAACCATAAAGTTATCCCCGTAAATATTTTCAGCAAACCGGAAGACCTGCCCGTTTCTATGAGATGGATTGCCGCTGCCTCCGGAACCGCAAAATGCGATTTAGCGGCATCAACCGGTGTTCACGACGGAAATGCGGCAATAAAGCAAATACTTGCAGGAGCCGATGCCGTTCAAATTGCATCCGTAATGTATTCTGAAGGCTTTGAAATAATAAAAAAAATTAATGCGGAAATTGAAAAATATATGGACGAAAAAAAATACGAAAGTATTAATCACTTCAGAGGACTTATGAATTACAAAAATATTAAAAATCCCGGAGTTTACGACAGAATGCAGTTTATGAAACATTTTTCGTTCGACAACTCCCTGAAACACATATAACATTAAAAAACATGAAAACAAGGCTGTATTTTTTCACCTTTATTTCAGTCGCATCCGTAATTGTCATTATCGGATATTTCGGAATGACAATGTCTTTGGATTATATGCAAAAAAAATATATAGAACTGCAACTCGACATTAATAAAAGGCAAGCTCAAAATATGGCAATGTTTCTTGAAAACAGGCTAAAAAACGGTATCTCAAAAAAGGAAGTAAGGGAAAACCTGCAACAAGCACTTGCAGGCTCTGATGACGAGAAAGGTTTTTTATGTATGTTTGATAAATATAATGCAGAACTAATTTGTCATCCCGACCAAAATAAAATCGGCACAAAACTCCCGCCCTCATTTCTGTTTGAAAATCCGAAAAACGGATATTCAGAAAAAACGAGAAACGTAATTTTGGAAGGTATTGAAGCCGGCGGACTTTTTCATACACCAAATTCAACTGAAATTGCATATATGGTACCTGTAAGAGGAACCGAATGGATGATTTCGGCACACGAAAATATTCAGACAATTAAAAATGAAATATTAAGTCAGAAAAAAATGTTTTTAACAGGGTTTCTGATTATTGCATTTGTAACAGCTGTTTTAGCAACTTTAATGGCTCGGCTGGTAGGAAGAAAATATGAAAAAACAATTGAAGAACAAAATATTGCTTTGGAACAAGTAAATGAAAAATTAAAATCAGCCAATAACGATTTAAACAAAAAAAACGAAGAAATAACCCTTCAAAAACAAATTATAGAAGACCAACACGAAGAAACAAAAAAGAAAAATTCTCAAATTACAGAACAAAATAATCAAATAAAATCAAGCATACAATATGCAAAACGAATTCAGGAAGCACTGCTGCCGCCGGATACCTTCATTTCCGAAATTTTAAATGATTATTTTATTTACTATAAACCGAGAGATATAGTAAGCGGAGACTTTTATTGGATTAAGAAAATTAAAAAC
>JALSMF010000404.1 GCA_026987795.1 Bacteroidales bacterium | reverse complement strand
AATACATACCGAATTAGGTTTACACTTTAAAGCTGCCGAAGTTAACGGCAAGCTTGTTGACTATAACTTTAAACTTAAAAATGCCGACCAGGTTAAGATTATAAGTTCAGAAGATGCCTTCCCCGAAAATGCTTGGGTAGAAGCACTCAGCAGTAACAGTAATAAAAATCTTTTACGACAGTTCATAAGAAAACAGAAAAAACAAAAGGTTAAAGAAGGAAAAAAAATTTATAACGAAATTAGAAATCGTCTGAAATCTAATGAAGCAGACTTATTAAAACTCAAAACAAAATTTCACTGTGAAAACGATGAAGAATTTTATTACAGAATAGCAAACAAAACAATTTCGGAGGCAGAAATTATTGCTGCCGTAAAAAGCAGAAGAAGTGTTTTTAATTTAGTTACAAACTTATTAGTTTCGGAAAAAAATACGGCAATTAAGAAACCTGAATTTAATCCGAAAGAGAAATTTATTCTTAAAGACCTTGAAAACACAAAATTAGCAGAATGCTGCCTGCCTGTTGCCGGAGATATCGCAATAGTTCATCGTGAAAATGACAATAAATTTGTTATTCACAGAAATGAATGCTCAAATGCAAAAACACTAAATTCTTCAGACGGAAAAAATACGGCAAAAGTAGTCTGGGACCTTACGGAAGAAACAGAATTTCCTGCAAAAATAAGATTTAACGGTTTGGATAATACAGGTCTGTTAGCAGAAATAATAAATATAATATCAAAAGACCATCATGCAAATATGACGGCACTGCAAATAAATGTCGACAAGAAAAACGTTCTCGGAACAATAGAACTGACAGTGTCCGATGTTCGGAAATTAAATTCAATTCTCAAAAAAATCAGAAAAAATAAATTCATTAAGAAAGCATTTCGCATAGAGCCAAATTCGTAATAAACTGTTAAGACTTAAGATTTTACATAAAAAAAACCAAAACAGATATGCCGGACAGAAAAAAGCAACCTGCAATAAAAACAATAAATAATTTTAAGGTTAAGAAAGCTGAAAAACAAATTATTTCAGGTTCTCCCGTTTATATTTTAAATGCCGGTGACCAAGATATAATTAAGACAGACTTTATTTTTGAAGCAGGTAAAATTTACGATAAAAATCCATTAATTGCCTTATCCGTAAATTCTTTAATAGACAAAGGCACCAATAATCTTACATCGGAGCAAATTGCCGAAAAACTTGACTTTTACGGTGCATATTATGAAACGGAGATAACAAAGCACCACTCAATTATAACACTCTATACATTAAATAAATATTTTGAAGAAACTTTTAACATTGTTTCGGATTTTTTATTTAATGCGATTTTTCCTGAAAATGAAATTAATATTTACTTAAAAAACAGACTGCAAACATTTAAAATTAACAGACAAAAAACAGATGTAAGGTCGTGGGAAGCTTTTAATGAACTTTTATTCGGCAAAGAGCATCCTTACGGACGTAATTTGAAAGAAAATGACTTTACGAATACAGACAGGTCTAAAATAATTGAGTTTTACCGGCAAAATTACACAACCGCCAATATGACGATTCTGATTTCAGGAAAAGTTAACGATAAACATCTTAAACTGACAGAAAAATTTTTAGGTGCCGTTGAGAAAGGAAACAAAAAAAAGAATAAGATTAAGGTTGTGACAGAAGTAAAAGCCGGCGAAAAAAAGAGAAAATTTGTTAAAATTGAAGACACCGTTCAATATTCCGTTAAAATCGGAAATTTGTCAATAAATAAAACTCATCCCGATTTTTTTAATCTTAAAATATCAACTATTATTTTGGGAGGTTATTTCGGCTCAAGACTGATGTCAAACATTCGCGAAGATAAAGGATATACATACGGAATTTATGCCGGAATTTTTTCTGCTCCCGGTGCCGGATATTTTTTTATTTCTGCCGAATCCGGAAAAGAAGTTTATCGAAAAGCTGTTGACGAAATTTATAAAGAACTGAAAATTTTAAGAACAATTCCCGTAAAAAACGATGAGTTAGACCGTGTTAAAAAGTGGATATACGGTAATGCCGCTAAAACTTTCGACGGTCCTTTAGCAACGTCAGAAGCCTGCAAGATGCTTATAACCGGCAAATTGTCAGAAAACTACTTTTTAAATTATATAGAAGCAGTAAAAAAAATAAATGCTGAAACTATATTAGAAACAGCACAAAAATACCTGAATGAAAATTCGATGATTGAAGTAGTTGCCGGAGCATAAAAAAAGCTTATACATTTTTTGTATAAGCCTTTTTATTTATCAACAGGGCTTTAAAATTTAATAACCTACCCAAGTTGTTTTCTTAGTATCAATCGGATTTATGCAAATAACCGGAATTTGAGCTGTATTATAAATCAATTTTTCATCCCAAGACGAGAAAAATAAACCTTTATCTTTGTTTACTAAAGTCATTATCAACTCAGCATCATTAGCTATGGCATAATCAAGAACCTGTTTTGCAAAATTGCCTTCCGTAGGAGAAGATACCTTATCTGTATATCTTACGTTGTATTCGTCAAATATATTTTTAATTTGCTTTGTGATGCTCATAATCCTGTTTTTATAAAACTTGCCGGATTCAAACTTAGGTATCATATGAACGGTGGCATCAAACATTTTTGCAATATTAATAGCCCACGTTACCTTCTGTCTGTCTTGTGTTGATGCTGTTATCGGGAACACAATGTTTTTATAGCCCTCGGTATATCTTCTTTTTTGAACAACAATTGTGGGTGTATTAGAAACTTCAATAACCTTAAGAACATAACTTCCCGTAATTTTCTGAAATCCTACTTTTCCGTGAGTTCCAAGAATAATTAATTTGGCGCCTACAGTATCGCAAGCTTCTTTTATATTTTCGAATAAATCTCCTTGTTTTACTAAAAATTCTACCTGAACATCATATTCTTTAGATGCTTCAGCTGCTATTTTTTCCAACTTCTCTGAAATCACATCGTCATTTAAATTCTCTTCATCCAAATATTTGTCAGTATCTTTATTAATTACATGCAATAAAACAACTCTGTATTTCATTGTATGAGCAACGGAAGCACCGTGATTAATAGCATTCTGACAAACTTCTGAAAAATCAGTCGGAATTAAGATTACATCATTTTTTGTTTTTTTCATGATATATCAAATTTAATGTTTCTAATATCTAAAATAGTAATAACTTGGTTTTCTCTGAATTCGGATATAAAATTATTGAAAATTACTTAAGTAACCAAATTAATTTTCTCTTTTTTTATAAGTTGCACTAATTTTATCTTTTAGAAATACATTTTTCTTATAATATTTTATTATATTTTCACGCAGCTAAAATAAATTTATGAAAAATATTACGGAAGTATGGAGACAAAAAATTGATGATTTTATTACATATCTCAAATTAGAAAAATCTTTATCCCAAAACTCTGCAGATGCTTATAAAAATGATGTTTTAAAATTAGCTAATTTTACAGACAGACTGCCTGAACATATTGATTTAAAACACCTTGAAGATTTTATATATGAATTAAACACAGTGCTTCTAAGCCCGCGCTCACAAGCAAGAATTATATCCGGTATTAAAGCTTTTTTTAATTTTTTGACTATTGAAGATGATTTGGAAAGCAATCCTGCTTATTTACTTGAATCTCCCAAAACCGGTCAAAAACTGCCGGAAGTATTGTCTGTAGAAGAAATAGATTTTTTGATTTCTAAAATTGATTTAAGTAAGCCGGAAGGACACAGAAATAAAGCAATAATAGAAACATTATATTCATGCGGGTTACGAGTATCGGAATTGGTTAACTTGAAAATTTCCGATTTGCATTTCAAAGAAGGCTTTATAATGGTAACCGGAAAAGGCAGTAAACAAAGAATTATTCCGGTGGGGGAAAAGGCAATATCAGAAATAAATTTTTACAAAGAGCATTATCGCAACCGGTTAGATATAAAACCTGAGTTTACGGATATTTTATTTCTTAACAGAAGAGGGAAACAGCTTACCAGAGTTATGATTTTTACAATTGTAAAAAAACTTGCACAAATTGCCGAATTTAAAAAAAATATCAGTCCTCATACGTTTCGCCATTCTTTTGCAACACACCTTGTAGAAGGAGGTGCCGATTTGCGAGCCGTACAGGAAATGCTTGGGCACGAATCCATTATAACAACGGAAATTTATACTCATATCAGCAGGGAGTACCTGCGGCAGGTCGTTAAAGAGTATCATCCCAGAAATAAAAGAAACCGAGAAAAACTTTAATATTCAGGTTGCGTAACTTTCGCAGCCATATGCTTTTCTCGGCTGTAATATGCAGACAAAATGTTTTTATTTCTGTAAACTTTCCTCTAATTCCTCATTTTCCTTCTCTGCTTCAGAAAGTCTTCTTTCTAATTCCTTTAACTTTTCTTTTTTCTTTAAATATTCTTCCTGCGAAATTTTATTATTTTCTTTTTGTTTTTCAAGTTTCTCGTTCGCTTTTTGAATTTTATTACGAGCTTTTCGGATATTATTCTTAGCAGCTTTTACCTTATCGGCAGGTTTTAAGTCCTCATAATTATCAACTTCATTTCTGTTACCTTTCTGCTCCTTTTCATCTTTCTCGACTTTTTCTTTGTTTTTCTTTCGGGTTTTATCATCAACAATAATTTTATCGGATTTTTTCTTTTCTTCTTTCTTTACATCGCTCCCGCCTTTGTCATTTGTTTTACCCTTATCAGTTTTATCCTGCGTGTTATTATTCAGTTCTTTTTGTTCTTTTTTGACTTTGCTTCCGCCCCTGTCATTTGTTTTTTGTGCAATAACCTGAAATGATACTGAAATAAATATTAAAATTAATGCAACAGAAATAATTTTTTTCATAATATCTTATTTATAAAGTTTCTAAAATACTGTCTATTTCATTATTAATAACTTCTGTTTTCTTTATAATCTCGTCAGCTTTTTCATAAATTTTATCTTCATTAATTTCTTCTTTTTCCTCGCTTTTTTTATCGTTATTCACAATTTCCGTAGTATCGCTCGGAATTTTATTTTCATCATTGCTTTCACTCGGATTACAAGCAAATATAAATGTTGCAATAATTATAAAACCTAAAATTTTTTTCATCATTTAAGTATTTAAATTAATAATTACGTAAAGATACAAAAAAGTATTATATTACAAATATTCCGGTATACAAATCATTATTCAAAGTAAAAATAAACATTCATAATATATTGTTTATCAGCACAATCGCTAATATAAAAATTACATATATCTGTTTAAAAAATGTAAGAAAAAGGCTCTGTTATCAGAGCCTTTTTCTTATTCATAATATAATTTATTTTTACTTTATTATTAATTTAGAGTTGAAAATTTGATTGCCCGAAGCAATTTTTATAAAGTAAACACCTCTTGCCTGATTTGATAAATCAATATCAACAATATTTGAGCTTATACTGTTATAATAAATTAACTTTCCGCTTACCGAATAAATTTCGACATAGGCATTTTGTCTTAAGCCTTCTGTTCTCAATGTAAATTTGCCTGTACTCGGATTAGGAACTATTTGTATAGTTTCATCACCTGTTTTATTGATTAACGTTATGCCGGCTGATACATTAAGAGTATAGTCTTCTGCCTCTCCGTATAAGGTAGTATCGCAAGGGACAGGATTTTCATCATAAACAAGACGAATTCTCATCCTCAGAGGTTTTTCTTTTGCATTTACTGGAACGGTAATATTTGCAGTTGCCGTAGGACTTGCCCAAGTCATAGGGAACACTTCATTTTCGTCATCAAAATCTCCGTCATAATTCCAGTCAACATAAGCTGCCAACCTGTCTGCAGAATAAGGTGTTCCCACTGTTACTTCCAGCGGATACGTTTCTCCGATAACTACATCGGTACTCAAATCTGTATAGTCAAAATAGTTATCGCATGCAGAAGAATTATTAATATCTCCTATTTTAACATTCGCTATATACTCGTCACAACCGCCGCTTGCAGCACAATATTCAGGAACAAAATCCGGAAAAATAATTTGGTTACTTGTTTCCGAATACTGTAAGTTTTCTCCTGCAAAAGCATCTAACTGAAGTTCTACCGGACTGTTTTGCAAAGCATTTATATCAACAGAAGCTCCCGCAAAACTGAAAACCTCCGAGCCTGAGCTGTTAATCAATACCGGAGATACCGAAGTATTACCTAAACTGATATAATTATCGGGATCGCTGCTCACAGATAAAATTCCGCTAAAATCAGCAGATGCATGACCGGTATTTGTAACCATAAAATTTATATCGCCTGTTTCTCCGGCATTAAATATCCCGTCATTATTGTCGTCATTTGTAATAAAGACCTCCCCTATTGTAATAACCGGTGCATTAGCTGTCATAGTTAAATTTGCGGGCCAAGTATAATTGTTGCTTGAACCGTCTTCTCCTGTAATTGTTATATCAAAATTGAAATCATATTGATCGGGAACACTGTCTGCAATTGTAACAGCAAAAGCATTGTCAATTGTTTTTGTTGTTCCTGCGGTAATCGTTCCGTAATATTCGGTTGCATCGGTAATTGTAATGTATGAATCTGTTAAAGAAAGTGTTGCATTTGTATTAATGGCATCATAACCGCTTCCGCTTGCGGCAACATTTTCCAGTGTTACGTTAAGAGTTATTGACTGTCCGTAATCCGGAGATGCACTTGTCGTATAAGCGTTTAAAACAACATAAGGTTGGTCGTCTGCCGGAGAAACGGTTATGGTTCCGATATAAGGAACTTTGTTTTGAGCCGTAACAACTAAATCAGCATCGCCGACAGAAAGAGCACTTGCTCCGAAAGACAAATTTGCGTTACCCGAAGCATCAGAAACCGCCGCTGCTATAAGTACTCCGTTCTGAGATAAAGCTACATATGAGTAAGGTGCAGATAATACACTTAAAGAGGTGCTTCCTAAAATTATACTTGAAGGAGAAGGTGTAACTGTCATTGGCTGCGGTGTTCCGACAAAAGACGTAACTGAAGGATCTCCTGCTAACTGGTAAATTACCCAATAATAATCTTTAAGTGAAGATGTTGACGACTGAACTGCTAAATTACCGGCTTTAATAAATTGATAATTTGTAGTAAACCACGTAGAAATATCATTAACCTCATTTGCTCCGTCATGAAACAAACCATCGTAGGATCCTGCAGTGCTGCCTTCATATGACGGTGTTGCCGAAATATCGGCAAGCCCCACTCCCCACCAGTAATCTTCATCCCAATAAGTATATTGTGAGCCGCCTATATAACCGATAACCCCGGCATTTTGTTTTCTTATGGCAATTTCTCCGAAAGATTCATCAACATTAAACATATTTGACTGGCAACAGTTACCTATCCATACTCCGTATTTATCATCATTAGTAATGTAATTATTTAAGTCATTTTGAGAAAAAGAAGGGTCTGACCAGCCGTCAGATGAGCAGTGTGCCGTATAGTTTGCAAGAGCAACACCGTCATTAATATTTTGAATTATAGAATCGTGAGCTTGTGTATTTCCGCCGGGCCAAGTTTCTATCGTACTTTGTAAGAATGTGTGCGAATAAATATTATGTGCAGCATTTGCATAATAATAATCGGCATAGTATATGGCACCTCCGCCGTATGTATCTTCATAGGTTTCATCATTGCCGGCAATTAAAAAAGTTTCATGCAAATAACTCGGGTCTGACATTTCAAGCTTTTCGTAGCGAATGGTTTTTGCAGCAATATCTGATACTTGTGTTGCATTATCAGCAGACCAGCGACCGAAATTAACTTCAGGTAAATAATCTCCCGTATATTCTGCATAATCAAGATCAGAGTAAGGAGAATTTGATACTTCAGAATGCTGTGTTGCCGGTATTTTATCAATATCTCCTACAATAAGGATAAAAGAAGGCGGATTTATTCCGGGAGAAGGGTTCTCGTATAAATTTTGTAAATATGCTTTTATAGAACTTACGGTTGTTCCTACGTCCGGATTATCTGTATAAGCTTCAATTACGTTAAACCCTTTCATTGTTTTCCATTGAATAAACTGTTGAAGAGAATCTCTGAATTCAGGCGGCGAAACTATCACGTATGTTACCGGTGCACTTTGTATCAACTCTTTCGAAGCATTTTTCAACTTATAAATTACAGAGTTTCCGGAAAGGGAAAAATACGGCGATGCATATTTTCTTTTAAGTTTATAACTTTTTGCATAATCAGCACCTTCAAATTCTACTTTTATTATAATAT
>JALSMF010000403.1 GCA_026987795.1 Bacteroidales bacterium | reverse complement strand
CTTTTTTAACGGAAGAGTAATAGCCGTCCTGTCCGTTTGCTGCCATAACAAAATACAGGTCGTCATCCGGAGAATTAACGGGAAACCCCAAGTTAACAGGCTCTGCCCAAGTTCCGTCATCAAGCTTTACCGTTCGAAAAATATCGTATCCTCCCATTGAGTTATGCCCCTTAGAACTGAAATATAAGGTTTTACCGTCAGGATGCATAAATACGCCGTCTTCATCATATTTTGTGTTTATTACATTACTCAATTTACGGGCTTTAATCCATTTTCCGTTTATTTTTTCACTGACATAAATATCCCCGTTGCTGGTTTCCGGGTTTAATGTTTTTCCTCTTATAAAATAAAGTTCCTTCCCGTCAAAAGAAATGCAGGCAGAGTTCTCAACGGCATCGGTATTAATAGTTGAAGGCAGTCTTTCCGGCTTTGTCCATCTGTTTCCTTTGAGTTCCGAAACGTAAATATCAAGATTTCTGTAAAGAAAGAGTTTTTGCCCGTCGGGAGAGAGTCCCACTGTTGCATCGTGTGAATTAGTATTTAGAGGTTGTCCTATATTTTCAGGTTTAGTCCAATGCCCGTTTTTATTGTATGAAACATAAATGTCTTCAAAATACATTCCGTCGTCTTCAGAAAGTAACCCTCCGGTGCTCCCTTTCCGTCTGCTCGTAAAAATCATCATTGATTTGTCGGCGGAAATAAGCGGGGCATAATCAGGATATTCCGAATTAAGAACTTCGAGACGTATAATCATGGCATCTATAGGAATTTCCGCAAGTATTTTTCCGCTTTCGCATTCTTTTATTCTTTTATTTACTTTATCTGTATTTCTGCCGTATTTTTTAAGTATTTTTTTAAATATATGATATTCCTTCAATGCATTGTCAAAATCAGCATTATACTGATATGCTCTGCCTAATTGCCAGTGAATCAGCATAGATACATACGGCTCTATAAAATAGGCTTTTTTAAGATACTCTAACGCCTTTTTTTTCTGAACTGATTCTAAATACGAAACACCTATAAGATAGTTTAGTTCAGGATTTTCAGAATTGTATTCATAAGCTTTCAAATAATAAGGCAGAGCTTTTAAATAACTGCCTCTCTTGTTTTTTCTGAAAAGAGCATCGGCTTTTTTTAAATTCTGTTTTGCTTTTTCATATCCTTCAGGTTTAATCTTAAACTCTGACAAATCTACGGAGATTCTCTCATTTTGAGAAAAGGAGCTTATATAAATAAAACTCAATATAAAGAATACAATATTTTTCATCACTAACTAATAAATTCGATTATAAAAATTGTAATCTTTTATACGCCCGAAAAATAAAATTGTTTCAAAAAAACTATGCTATACCTGAGAATCCCATAAATGCAAGAGCCAACAAACCGGCAGTTATAAAAGCTATAGGAACTCCTTTCATTCCTTCGGGAACATCCGCAAGCTCAAGTTGTTCTCTTAAACCCGCAAAGATTACCAAAGACAATGCAAAGCCTATTGCCGATGCTATTGCAAATACTGTGCTTTTAATCAAATCGTATCCCTCTGTCTGAACAGCAATAATAGCTACTCCGAGAACGGCACAGTTAGTTGTTATGAGAGGTAAAAATATTCCGAGAGCCTGATACAATGAGGGGCTTACTTTTTTTAAAATAATTTCCACAAGCTGAACTAATGCTGCTATTACGAGAATAAACGTAATTGTCTGCATATATTCAATATTGAATGAAATTAAAATATATTTCTGCAAAAGGTATGTTACTATTGTGGCTACCGTCATTACAAAAACTACTGCACCGCCCATTCCCGCTGCTGTCTCAACTTGTTTGGAAACACCGAAAAACGGACACAATCCGAGGAAACGAGATAATACTACGTTATTTACGAATATTGCGGAAATTATAATTAAGATATATTCCATTTCTTCAGGTTTTTTATTTTTATATATTTTTTCGTTTTTGAAGCCTGTTAACAAAAGCAATAAGATATCCCAAGACTATAAATGCTCCGGGAGCAAGCACAAAAACTAAAGCACCGTCGCCTTCATAAATTTTAATATTAAAAACAGACCCGCTGCCGAGAATCTCTCTTACGGCCCCCAGCATTGTCAGCGCCATTGAAAATCCAAGTCCCATACCTAAACCGTCAAGAACAGAATTAATGATATTATTTTTTGAGGCAAAAGCTTCGGCACGCCCGAGTATCAGACAGTTTACGACTATCAAGGGAATGAAAAGTCCTAAAACATCGTACAAATCAGGAATATATGCTTGCATAGTAAGTTCCACTATCGTAACAAAAGAAGCAATTATTACTATAAATGCAGGTATTCTGACCTTATCAGGTATTTGTTTTTTAACTAATGAAACAACAATATTTGACATAACCAGAACAAATGTTGTTGCCAGCCCCATACCGAGCCCGTTAATTGCAGACGTTGTTGTTCCAAGTGTCGGACATAAACCCAGAAGCATTACAAAAACCGCATTTTCGGAAAAAAAGCCTTTTGTAAATATTTTCAGTTTATTCATATTCGATTATTTTTTAATTTTTTTAAAAGCATTATATGCTCGTTCCGTTGCATCACAAAATGCTCTTGAAGTAATGGTTGCAGCTGTTATGGCGTCAACTGTTCCGTTATCTTTTTTTACTTCTATGATGATACCGTCGTTATCTTTATCAGGAATATCCGGAACGTCCATATTATCAAACTGTTTACTGAAATTTGATTTATTTCTTTGCATTTTATCTCCGAGCCCGGGTGTTTCGTGATGTTCCAATACTGCTGTTTTATGAATGTGTCCGTCGGGGTCAAATCCTACCATTACTGTAATGAGTCCGCTAAAACCTTTTTTAGAGAAGGTTTTAACGGCATAACCGACAATTTTACCATCTTTTTTTGCCGGATAACACTCTACGCTGTCTCCTCCTTCAACAGGAATTTTAAACATTTCTTCAATCGGATTATTATCAAAATCATTTACAACATTTTTGATTGCCCGTTTCTTTTTTTCAAGTTTTGATTTTAGAATAGGTTCTTTGGTCGCCTGATATACAAAAGCTAAAGCTGTTGCTGCAATTGCCGAAACCAAGAACAAAACAACAACCATATTTACAAATGTAGATTCTCTTTGTGCCATTTTTTATCTTTTATTTTTTCCGAAACGTTTGGGTTTAATATACATATTAATTAAAGGGACAAAAGCATTCATTATAAGAATTGCAAAGGAAACACCTTCCGGGAATGCTCCCCAAACACGAATAACCACTGTCAGTAATCCTATCCCGACACCGTAAATCAACATTCCTCTTTTGCTCATAGGTGATGTTACGTAATCTGTTGCCATAAACACGGCACCGAGCATTATTCCTCCGCTTAAAAGATGAAACAAAGGGTCTGCAAATTTATCAGGGTTTGCAAACCATAATATTCCGGTAAAAACAGCAACCGTTCCCAAAATTGATACGGGAATGTGCCATGATATTATTTTTTTCATCAGCATATAGACTAAACCTATGAGAATTGCCGCAGCACCTACTTCTCCGATTGAACCGCCTGCATTCCCCATAAACAACTGCAGATAATCAGGTACCTGACTTATAAGTTTCGTTGCAGACTCTCCGCTCCTCAGCCCTTCCGACAATATTCCCAAAGGTGTTGCACCCGTTGTAACATCAGTGTAACCGAGCAAATGCTTACTTAAAGGGCTCGGTTCGGGCCAAGACGTCATTTGAACAGGCCATGAAATTAAAAGAAATACCCGACCCGCTAACGCAGGGTTAAATATGTTATTTCCGATACCTCCGAATGATATTTTAGCGACAACTATTGCAAAAAATGCTCCTATAATTACTAACCAAACGGGCAAATTACTCGGCAGGTTAAATGCCAGTAATAAACCTGTCAAAGCTGCAGAGCCGTCGGAAATTGTCGATGGTTTTTTCAATAAAAACCGATTAAATACATATTCAAAAAATACCGCAGAAAGCACAGATGTTACGATTATCGTAATTGCCCCCAATCCGAAATACCAAACGGAAACAAACAGGGTCGGCAATAATGCAATCAGCACACCGAACATCAGTTTTTTAACTGAGTTTGAACCAAACTGATGCGGAGAAAGTGAAACGATTAGTTTAGACATAAGGCGTTATAACTTTATTATATATTTTTTATTTTATTCTTTTGGCTTTTCTTATTAAAGCAACTTCTTTTTTTGACAACCTTATAAAATCAAGTAAAGGTCTGTCAGACGGACAAATATAGCTGCACGAACCGCATTCTATACAATCAAAGATACCTTCATTTTCTGTTTTTTCAAATAATGTTTTTCGGGACAATGCCATAAGAAAGAAAGGCTCTAAGCCCATAGGACATACCTCAACACATTTTGCACACCTGATACATGGTTTTAAACTCCTTCTCTTCGATTCTTGCTCGGATAAAATCAATATTCCCGAAGTTCCTTTTGTTATTCCGGTGTTGTCTGTTATCAGTGCTCTCCCCATCATAGGCCCGCCGGAAATTATTTTTCCGGTATTTTCAGGCAGCCCGCCTGCCGTATTAATCAGCTCTTTAACCGATGTTCCTATTCTTACTTTAAAATTTCCCGGGTTAGAAAGATATTTACCGGTTACTGTTACAATTCTGTCAATCAAAGGCTTGTTCTTCTGAACGGCTTCATAAACGGCAAATACAGTCCCTACATTCTGAACTACGGCTCCGACTTTTACCGGTAATTCTCCGGAGGGAACTTCTTTACCGGTTACCGCTTTTATTAACTGTTTTTCTCCGCCTTGAGGATATTTAGTTTTTAATGCTGCCACCGAAATATTATCATAATTTTCGGATAACGTCTCAAGTTTATTTATTGCATCCGACTTGTTATTCTCTATACCTATAACTGCTTTGTTTACAGAAAGAGCTTTCATTAAAATTTTTATCCCGATTAAAAGTTCTTCACTTTTTTCAAGCATTAAGCGATGGTCGGCAGTAAGATAAGGTTCGCATTCAGCCCCGTTAATGATTAATACTTCGGGCTTCATACTTTTAGGCGGAAGAAGCTTGACATGAGTCGGAAATGTTGCACCTCCCAGACCTACAACTCCGGCATCTTGTATTTTTTTCAGAATTTCATTCTTATCTGAATTAATTTCTTTAATTATATCCTCGCTTCTGTCGATATTATCAAGCCATTCGTCTCCTTCAACATTTATAACAACGGCAAGTCTTTTGTATCCGCCGGCATCGGGAATATTATCAACTTTAAAAACAGTTCCTGACACTGATGAATGGATACAGGCAGAAACAAAGCCGTTGCTTTGTGCTATCATTTGTCCTGTTTTCACCTTGTCATTTTTTTTAACAATAACTTTTGCCGGAGCGCCTATGTGTTGCGAAACCGGAATTATGACCTGTTTCGGTATCGGCAAAGTTACAGTCTCTTTGTCTGCCGTTATTTTATTTTCCGGCGGATGAATACCGCCTTTCGGAAACGTTTTTAACATTATATATTGTATTAAATATTAAAAATATTCTATCCTCTTTTAATTGTTTTAAGCTTTACCGAATTTTCTTCAGGTTTAAGTTTTCTTGCCGGAAAATTAACCTCCCAAATAGCATCGGTAGGACAAACACTCACGCATTTTCTGCAAAGAACGCACTTATGCGGGTCTATGTACGACAAGAAATTTTCAATCTTAATTGCATCGTATTTGCATTCTTTAAGGCATAAAGAACAACCCGTACAGGCAACGGAACAAGCTTTTTTAGCAGTTCCGCCTCTGTCCTGATTTACACACGAGACAAAAATTCTTCGACTCTTTTTACCCGTCGGACGAAGTTCAATAATATCTTTCGGGCAAACCTCAACACAGGCACCGCATGCGGTACATTTATTTTCTAAAACTACGGGAAGCCCTGTATGCGGGTCCATAAACATTGCATCGAAGTTACAGGCATCAACACACTCGCCGAAGCCGAGACATCCGTATTGACATGCTGTATCGCCTGAATAGAAATTGGCAACTATAGTACAATTTTTTACGCCGTCATACTCATTAATTTTTTTTCTGAATTGCGGTGCTCCGTTACACTTTACAACGGCAACTTGTTTATCCTTTTCGTGCACTTCCCTGCCCAAAACTTTTGCCACTTTTGCCATTGTTTCGTTTCCGCCTACAGGACAAAACATATCGTCCAGATTGTCAGTTTTTACACAAGCTTCCGCAAAATTACGACATCCGGGCAACCCGCAGCCTCCGCAATTTGCTGCAGGGAGTTCTTTTTCGACATCATCTATGCGAGGATCTTCAAAGACTTTAAATTTTTGTGATGCCCAATAAAGAATAACGGCAGCCGCCAACCCGACGGAACTTACCGTAATTATTGTTGCTGTTATAACGTCATTCATGTTTTTAAAAAATTATAATCAAATATCAACTTTTAATAAAGGGCTGTCAATATTTGTTTTTTTAATTGAAAAAGAAAATGTGTTTTTTATTTTATTTTTTTTAAGATGCAATATCAAGTAATAAGGAATGAGCGACAGCAGTGCGGCTAAACCTGACACACCTTCATTGCCGGTTATGCTTACGGTTATCAGAAGTATAAAAGTAACTGTAATAAAAGGCAGCAGGTATCCGAGAAACAATGCTCTGAAGCCTAAAGATTGTTTAAAATATACAATGACAGCTTCTCCTGCCGAATAATTTTCAGGATTTTCAGTAAATATTTCAATCGATTTTTCTTCTGTATCGGAAACAGAGCAATTATTTTTAAGCCTGCATAACATACAGGCAGACTCAGCAAGAATGGTTACGACAATCTTGTTCTCATATATTCTTTCAATGATTCCTTTATGCTCTATTTGCTTTACCGGCTTCATTACAGTTCGTCAGAAAGCAAATATACGAAACAGAATTTCAAAAGAATATGATAAAACGCAGTTAATATAATTTAGAATTATTCTAAACCTGTGTTTGTTTTTTATTTACTGATAATCAAATGAGACAATTCTTGCTGAATCTCAGAACTTTCAGGCAAAAATGCACTAATTATAACAAATATTGCAAAAAGCACTATAAGCACTCCTGTAATCCTGTTTATCCATAACAAATTACGAAGTCTTATTTTGCTTTTAAAGACAGTTACTACGGAAATTAAACTTACCCACCACAGCAGTGCTCCTCCGAAAACCGTAATTATCATAATGACTATAGGGAAATTACCTGCATTTTTATCTATCATATTAAATGTTGCAAAAAATGCACCGAAAGCCAGGATTGTTATAGGGTTTGATACCGTTATTAAAAAACTTGTAATATAGTCCTTATAATAATTATTACCTTTAATTCTTAATTTTCTGACTTGTTTTGCCGGATTTGAAATTGAAATGCGGATGCCGACCAAAATTAAAAAAGCCCCTCCGATTATGCGTATATATGTCTGATATTCAATAAGAAAGTCTGAAATATAGGTAATACTGAAGCCCGCAATGATTGCGTAAATAATATCGGCGGACGCTGCTCCGATACCGGAAATAAAACCCGATTTAAAACCCTTATTCAGTGTTCTTTGAATACACAATACACCGATAGGTCCCAATGGTGCCGATACTGATATACCTATCAAAATACCTTTTATGATAAAAATAAAATCCAAGAAAATTAAATTAAAATCAGCTGCAAAGCAACCAAAAAAAAATGAGTTTTAAAAATTAAATCGTTCAAGAATTGTATCATCCTCAAGTTCTTTAGATAATGCTTTCAGGGTATTCAAAGGAACATCGAATATATCCAAAATCATCAGACCGTCAACGCAGTTATTGAACTTAGGGTCTACATTAAAACCGAGAAGTTTTGCATTCAGTTGAATGTATTTTTTGAACAAAACCGGTGTATTATAGTTTGGCTCAATGTCTTGAATGAATTTATCAAGTTTTTTAACATCTTTTTTGGTATTTTGTATAAACACTTCGTTATCGAAATTAGGGTTTTGTTTTATCTTAAACTGTTTTCGCGGAATAATATATTTTGCAAGTTCGTTATCAAAAAAATTTTCTTTAAAAAAATCAATTATAAGGCTTTGGGAAAATTTTGAGAAATCATTACTTATGCTTGCCGGACCTATTAAGTAGCGATATTCGGTATTTTTAAGTAAAAAATACAAAATACCTTTCCAAAGCAAGAAAAGAGACAGAGGTTTTCGCTGATATTCTTTAATTATGAAAGACCTGCCCAGCTCCAATGATTCTTCCAAAACGGGGTAAAATCCTTTTTGTATATTAAATAATGTATT
>JALSMF010000402.1 GCA_026987795.1 Bacteroidales bacterium | reverse complement strand
TACAAATATTCTCGGAACGGTAAATTTGTTAAATGCTGCGAGACATTTTTGGAATGATAATTTTGAGGACAAGCGATTTTATCATATATCTACCGATGAGGTTTACGGTTCGCTCGGTGAAGAAGGATTCTTTACGGAAACTACCGCATACGACCCTCGGAGCCCTTACTCTGCATCTAAAGCAAGTTCCGACCATCTTGTAAGAGCATATTTTCATACATATAAATTACCTGTTGTAATTTCAAATTGTTCAAACAATTACGGACCTAATCAATTTCCGGAAAAATTAATCCCGCTTGCCATTAACAACATAAGAAATAATAAGCCTGTTCCGATTTACGGAAAAGGAGAAAATGTAAGAGACTGGCTTTATGTTATTGACCATGCCGATGCCATAGACTTAGTATTCAGGAAAGGTAAAACAGGAGAAACATATAATATCGGAGGGAATAACGAATGGAAAAATATTGACTTAATCAGAAAACTTTGTGAAATTGCGGACAGAAAGTTGGGAAGAAAAAAAGGCGAGTCTGCCGGACTTATAACTTTTGTTAAAGACAGGGCAGGACATGATTTGAGGTATGCCATTGATTCCTCAAAGATTCAAAATGAACTCGGGTGGAAACCTTCGGTTACATTTGAAGAAGGTTTGGAAAAAACTATTGACTGGTATTTACAAAATGAAAGTTGGATGGCAGGAATTCTTGACGGCAGTTATGAGAAATATTATGAAAAACAATATATTAAAAGATAATTAAACCTTTTTGTTATTTTCGTGTCAAAAGAAGCATACAAACAAAAATTAAGTTAATAATTAAAATTCAAACGACATGAAAAACAAAAATTTATTAATCGCAACATTGTTCATTTTTTTATCTGCAGGACTTTTTGCTCAAGCCGGAAATAATGTGCCGCAAAACAAAAAAAGCGGACCGCTTATGAATATTCCCGACTTAACGGATACCCAAAAAGAGCAGATTAAAGAAATGAGAACGGCACATATGAAGGAAATGATGCCTTTGAAAAACGAACTTAAAGAGAAAGAGGCTCGCCTGCAAACTTTGCAGACATCCGATAATCCGAATATGGGTGATATTTATAAACAAATAGATGAAATCGGAGCAATAAAAATTAATATGGCAAAAAAACATGCTGATTTTCGACAAAAAGTCAGGAAAATTTTAACTGCCGATCAAAGGATTTATTATGATATGCATGCCGGACAAAAACATAAAAAAATGATGATGAGTAAGAAGAAAGATTGTATGAATAAGTAAAAAATAATCGATAGTTAAAAATAATAAGACACCTCGAAAATCTGCAAATGCTTAAATTCTCGGGGTGTTTTTTGTTTAAACAAGCTTTTTCAATATATAAAGCGCATCCGATAGCCGCCGTATTTTCTTATATTTATTACAAAACCTTTATCAAATATGAGATATTGTCCTTTAATACCGATTAACTTGCCTGAAAATTCAGGTGTTTTATTTAAATTAATACTTTTTATTTTATTAGGGTAATTTTTAACGGGATAATTTATTTCAAAAATTTCATTATCATCTGTTATGTATTTGCTTAAATCGCTGCGTAATATATCACCTGCTTTTTCTTTTTCCGACAATAAATCAATCTCAAAATCAATATTGTTTTTCAGCATTTTTTGCCAACTTGTCTTGTCCGATAAATATTTTTTCAGGTCTGTCTCAATGAGCCCGGCAATGTGCCTGTTCGGAGTTTTTGCCAGTTTAACGGCTTTAACGGCTCCTTGGTCTATCCATCTTGTCGGAATTTGAGATGCTCGGGTTACGCCGACTTTTAATCCGCTCGACAGGGCAAGGTAAACATAATGGTCAGTGAGGCAGTTTTTTTCCGACCATTCTTTATCTCTCGAAATACCGAGATGAGCCTCACACAGCTCAGGTTGTAAAATGCAGGGGGCTGTTTCCGGAGCGGAAATAAAGCAAGGGTAGCAATATCCTTGAGCAAACGATTTTTTTGTTTTATTACCGCATTTAATACAATTTATAACCCCTTTCCACTCTATTCTTAAATTTTTGCCTATGAGTTCGTTTACAAATATCTCTTCGTTTTCAGAGTTTAGCAGGTAACGGACAGGGTTACTGTATTCTGCCCTCATTTTCAATATATTAAATTCCTTTTCCATAATTTTGCAAATATAAAAATAATAAAATTATATAAAAATATAGTATTATGTATTGCATAGTAGTATATTTTATATATATTTGCATAATAAAACTATAAACTATGGAGCAGATTAAGGAGATAATTATTAACGGTAAAAGTTATAAAATAACCGAAAAAGCGTATAGAATGCTTGCAGATTTTATGAAATTTATAAAAAAGACATTGAAAGGGGAGGGGAAGTATTCAGATGCGGAAATCCAGATATCAATTCTTTTAGATATGGAGACGGAAAACAGAAAACAGGACATTATAGACGTGAAAATTATTAACGAAGTTATAAAAGTTATGAAAGAAAATCATAAAATAAAGTTCAAGCAAAAATTTTATGAAGATGAAAAATTCATAAGAAAAAAAGTCCGTTATAAGAAAAAAAACAGATTACAGCGAGATAAAACAGAGAAAATAATATCCGGAGTTTGTGCCGGAATTGCAAAATATATAGGAATAGACCCGTTATATGTCCGATTGTTTTTTTTAATTGCAACACTGTTCAGAGGATTTTTTATTCCCGTGTATATAATTTTATGGATTATACTTCCGTCAAACGAGCCTAAAAGTAAATGGCAAAATACGGTTTCCCCGTAATGACAGGGCTTTAACTGCGACATTATATAACTAAAAACAACAGGCGCTGATGAAGATTGAAAACGTAAAAGCACAAATGAGAAAAGGTATTTTGGAATATTGCACATTACAGGTGCTTTCTAAAGGAGATGCGTATGCTTCCGATATAATTAAGGAATTAAAAAATGCAGAACTTATTGTTGTAGAAGGTACATTATATCCTTTACTTACGCGCCAAAAAAATGCAGGGCTGCTGAGCTACAGGTGGGAAGAGTCAACCCAAGGTCCTCCGCGTAAATATTACAGACTTACGGATAAGGGACAGAAGGTTTTGGAAGAACTGGATAATTCATGGAATAACTTAACCGAATCGGTTGAAAAAATAAGAACATCAAACGGATAAACAAAATGAAAAAGACAATAAGAATACACATTAGCGGGTATATTTTTAATATTGACGAGGACGCATATTCAAAATTAAAAAAATGGCTTGACAGAATTGCCCTAAAATACGAAAATGAAGAAGACGGAGAGGAAATTTTTAACGACATAGAAGCACGTGTAGCCGAACTCTTTGACGAACAGGCAGGAAACGAAGGGGTTATAACTTTGAAAGAGGTTGAAGAGGTTATTAAAACAATGGGAAACCCTGAAGATTTTGAACCGGATGAAAAAAAAGAGCAAAATATTTCTGATGATTACCCGAAAGAAAAAAAGAAAAGAAAACAAAAAAGATTATACAGAGATGAGGATAACAATGTTTTTGCCGGAGTATGTGCCGGACTCGGTAATTATTTCGGAACAGACCCTGTCTTTATTCGTCTTATATTTGTTGCCGCATTTTTCTTAGGCGGTTTCGGTCCGTTAATTTATATTATTTTATGGATTGTAATACCTAAAGCCGTTACCGTTTCTCAGAAATTAGAAATGCAAGGCGAGCCTGTAACGGTTTCTAATATTGAAAAAGCTATAAAAGACGAAATCGAATACGTTAAAGAAAAATGGCTCAAAAAAAAGAAAAAGAAATAAGCTTTTTGGAATAACTCGTTTGCGTAATTTTATAAACTGTCCAAAAAAACATTTAAACTGTCGTGTTTTTTCAGATCCAGCTTTTTCTTTAACCGATAGCGGGCATTTTTTACACTGTCCGGCGAAATATTCAATACGGAAGCTGTTTCTTTTAGAGACATATTTAATTTTGTTAATGCACAAAGCCGATAGTCATTTCCGGTTAATTTCGGATTAATTTCTTTCAATTTATCAAAAAACGATTCGTTAATTTGCTCAAAATAGATTTTAAATAAATCCCAATCTTTATCAACATTCAAACCTGCTTCTAATTGCTTTTTTACCGAATACAGTTGCTCCTTGCCTTCGGTATTTAATTTTTTTGAATGCTCAGATATTTTTTCCGTTAGTTCTTGCAAAAGTTTATTTTTTTGCATCATATTTAATGCATGTCCGGCAAGTTGCTTGGTTTTAAATTCTATTTCATTTTTCAATCTTTTTTCTTCGATTTCCTTTTGAACTAGCTTTGCTTTTATAAGTTCTTTCTCTTTTTGATACAGAATAATTTTTTGCTTCTGAATTTCAGAATCTTTTTTCCTTTTGGTTTGAATTCTTACTATAATCAAAATAAAAATAATAACTAAAGAGAATATTCCGAAAATCAACAATCTGTTATTAGCTTTGTCGATTAACTCTTTATCTTTCAAACGCATTATTTCGGCTTCTTTTTGAAAAGATTCATATTCCGCCTGATATTGTGCAAGTTTATTTCGAAAACTTTCGTTTGATATTGAATCTTTTACCGCATTATATTTTTTATAATAATACAGTGCCTCTTTGTATTTGTTTAAAGCATATAAATTTTCGGAATAAGTTTTATAGGTTTTTTCAAGCATTAATCCGAAATTAATTTTCTTTGCGGGCAAAATGCAAGAATCTAAATATAAGTTGCTTAAATAATATTCTTTCAGATTTCCGTATGAAACTCCGGCAACATTATAGGCAATTGATAAATCCTCCTGAGTTCCGTATTTCTTGGAAATATTTATGCTTTTAGTTAAATAATATTTCACACTGTCCTTTTGTCCTTTTTGGGAATAAATTAATGAAAAATCATTATACACATTTGCAAGCATAACGGGATAATTTAATTTTTGATATTCTTTTAAAGATAATCGCAAATTTCTTAGTGCAGGGTCATATTTCTTTTTTTCGATATATATGACAGCAATATTTTTGTATGAAGCTGCTGTTCCCATAATATTTTCTGTTTTTAATGCGGCATCCAAAGCATTTTGATAATGCAATAATGCAATATCAAATTTATTTATACCGTAATAAATATTTCCGGCAGCTAATTCCGATTTTCCTATGCCTGCCGTATAATTTATTTTTTTTGAAATATCATTTGCCTTTTCGAGCATATACAAAGCCGAATCTCTTTCCGACAAAATGTCGTGTGTATAAGCTTTGTCAATCAGTATATCTGCTGTTAAAACAGAATCTTTTACCAATGAAGCAAATTTTAAAGATTTTTTAAAAGTTTCTAAAGATTTAACAAACTCACTTTTATTATAAAGAATATTTCCCAACGCTCGATATGCTTTGGCAGAAAATAAATTATTTTTTAAACCGGCTGCCTTTTCAATACTTTTTTTCATATAAAATTCAGCAGAATCTAACCGGTTACTCGTATAATAAATTTCTCCGGCTAAAAAAAACAAGTTTAAAATACTGTCAGAAATTAAATGGTTTGTTTCGGCAATATGAATACCTTTCCTTAAATATTTTAAAGCCGATTCAGTACTGTCTGTCCGATATTTTTTTGCATACTTTAAACAAGTATTGATTCTTTCATTATTATCTGTATTTTCAGATTCTTCATCTGCTGAATTTTGAGCAAGGAGCACAGCGGACAGTAAAGAAAGAACAGTCAGGATGATGAGTTTTTTCATTATTGTAACTTTTTTTAGTTTGTAAATATAAAAAAAATAAAATATATAAATTTTTGCATTGATGACCTTTTGATGACTTTAATTTCTTTTTTTCTTAATACTAAATAAGTTTTTTTGTAATTAAAAAATGATTCTTGCCATTAAGAAGGAAAATACTGTTTTTATTTCTTCCGATGAAATATTGAAAAACGGAATTATTGAAATTGATAATGAGTACGGAAAAACCCTTTATAAAAAAGCATTTGTCAATACCGATTTTGAAACAATAGCAATCAAAAATCAAAAAGGAAAATTAATTCTTCGAATAAAAAGTAACCAAAAACTTATATACCAAAAAACATTTACAAACTAAAACTGACAAACATGAAAAAAACATCCTATTTATTATTTTTTGTGCTGCTATTGGCAAGTTATCAAGCACAAGCACAAGTAGGCATCAACACCGACGGCAGTCAACCCGATGCTTCGGCTATGTTGGATATAAAAAGCAATTCAAAAGGAATTCTTATTCCTCGGATGACTGCACAAGAGCGCGGACAAATACAAAGCCCTGCCGAAGGGTTGATGGTCTATCAAACAGACGGTATCAAGGGATTTTATTATTATGACGGAAACCTTTGGACATCGGTAGGCGAACAGGATAATGATTGGATAAAACATCCGTTGAAAGATTATGTTTACAATCTTACAGATTCGATTGGTATTGGGATTTCAAGTCCCGGAGCGGAATTGGATGTTCAAGGACACATTTGGCAAAGCGGAACCGGACAATCTGTTTTTCTTGGTGAAGGAGCGGGTGAAAATGATGATTTTTCAAATAATGCGAATGTGTTTTTAGGTTATAAGTCGGGGTATTTTAATGCCTCGGGGAGTCAAAAAATTGCAATAGGAAGCTTTGCCTTGTATAAAGATACTATAAATACCAATCTTATTGCAATTGGAGATTCCGCTTTATTTAATAATAATACCTATCAATTGTCAAATCAATACTATTATGCCGGAGAAAATAATATAGCGGTCGGAACCGCAAGTTTACATAATAATAAAACAGGTAGTTATAATATTTCTATCGGTCATAATACTTCTTATCTGGATGAATATGGCAGTTATAATATAGCCATCGGAGATTCCGCCAGATATGACGGTTTATATAGGCAGAATCCCGAAGGACTTATAGGACAACGAAATATAGCTATCGGATATAAAGCCCAAAAAAATAAAGCTTATTATGATGATGCTGTTGCCATTGGTGTGGAGTCGATGGAAAGCCAAGGATATTACAAAGCGGTTGCAATCGGTAACGGAACTATGAAATATGATGTTAACGGTAACCATTCTATAGCTATAGGTTACGAAGCATTAAGGGGGATGAAGGATTCTATCCCCGATATATATGAAGAAAATAATATTGCCGTAGGTTACATAAGTTTGCAAAAGCATTATAAAGGCGGTGATAATATTGCTATCGGAGCATCTTCTCAGAATTTCAATAAGATAAGCCGGAGGAATACTTCCGTCGGTTCAGCTACATTAGGAGCAAGTGATTTTTATAATTTACACGGAAACATTGGAGATTATAACACGGCAATGGGATATGCTTCACTAAGTTCAAACGGAGCGGATAACAACGTTGCTTACGGTGCTAATACATTAACAATAAATCATACAGGAACCGAAAATGTTGCTGTCGGAACAGATGCTTTACGAGGAAATGTAGATTATTCGGGTTCAACGGCAATAGGTTATCGCACTTTATATCTGTATGATGAAGATATTACGCCGCCTTTTTATTCGGGAAATACAGCTGTAGGATACAAAGCTTTACAGGGGAATCAAAATGGTGTAAAAAATCATTATGCAAATACGGCTGTCGGATCTCTCGCTATGGAAAATATTACCGAAGGAATTGCAAACACGGCAGTAGGTCAATCTGCTTTAACAAACAACACTACCGGAAAGCAAAATGTTGTTATAGGGAATATGGCATTATATAGTAATTCTGCAGGAAATTATAATATTTCAATAGGAGATCATTCCGGATATAATTCAACAGGAAGCGGAAATATTTTTATAGGTTATCAAGCAGGCTATTACGAAACCGGAAGTAACAAACTGTATATTGCCAATTCATATACTTCCACACCGCTTATCGGGGGAGATTTTGCAAGTTCGCAAGTAGATATAAACGGAACAATAAAAATCACAGGCGGTAATCCCGGAAACGGGAAAATATTAACTTCCGATGCTAACGGGCTGGCTACTTGGGGAAATGCTCCTGTTAGTGCCGACGGTTCCATCGATACTCATTCCGATGTAGATGTTTCAACTAATGCCCCGGTCAACGGACAGGTATTGTCTTGGAACGGAACCAATTGGATACCAGCCGATGATCAAAATACTACTTATACGGCGGGAACGGGCTTGACTTTAAGCGGAACAACATTTTCATTGAACAGCGGTATCGATAACTTGACCGATGTCGATGTTTCAACTAACGCTCCGATTAACAGCCAAGTATTGTCTTGGAACGGAACCAATTGGATACCAGCCGATGATCAAAATACCGCTTATACGGCGGGAACGGGTTTGTCTTTAAGCGGAACAACATTTTCTTTAAACAGCGGTATCGATAACTTGACC
>JALSMF010000401.1 GCA_026987795.1 Bacteroidales bacterium | reverse complement strand
TAAATCAAAAGAATCCGTTAAAGCTTTTTTACTGTAAGAATAAAATGCCGCAATACTCGGCAAGTATTTTGTTTTTTCGCGCTGTAAACTTAAATCCGAAAGGTTTTCCTGTATTCTGACAAGCTTATAATCAAGATTCTGATTTACGTTAAATTCTTCTGTTAAGATATTGCTTTCTTCAATTTCACTTACGGCATCACTCAAACTTCCCGATATTGAAATATCCTTATCATAGTCTATACCTGCCTGAAATTTAAGGAGTTTATACAGCAGCTCTTTTTGTTTTTTAAAAGATATTAGAGAGTTTTCGGTTTTTTGCATATTTAATTTAAGTTGCTCAGTATCTGTCTCTTCAGCAAATCCCATTTTATAGTATGCTTCTGTTTCTTCATAAAGTTTTTTTACGTTTTTGTATATTGAATCCAATACATTGATACTTTCTTCTGTAATCAGGATAAGATACCAGGTTTTCTCAACATTCTGCTTAACTTGTGATATATTGTTTTCTTTCAATTGTTCAGACAAGCTTAAATATATTTTTGACGCTCTTAATCCGACTATATACTCTCCGCTGAAAACAAGTTGATTTGCGGATATGTTCCAGTCAATATTATGCTTACTTCCGAACTGAACAGGAATTTTTCCTCCGGGCTGATACGGTACCAAAGGTGTTAAGCCGAATGCATTGGTATTTACATCAAAAACTGCCGGAGCAATAAAATTAGGCATTAATTGTGTCGGAATATCAGTAAAATTTTGATAATTGGCAGAACCGGAAATTTGAGGCAAACCTATTGCCGTAGTTTCCCATTTTTTAGCTTTAGCTTTTTTTATTTCCAAATCAGCGTTTTTAATATCATAACTGTTTTTAACAGCATACTCTTTAAGTTCTTCCAGAGTAAAACTTAAAGAAGAATCAGAAACAGTAACTTGAGAATATACTCGGATACCTGATAAAAAAAGCAGAGCAACTAATATAATAATTTTAAAAATTTTCATTATTCCGAATCTTTTATTTTGTTTTTAAACATTTCTAAACCTTTTGGAGTACAAATTGCACGCATATGATATAACAGCATATATTTTACTGCTTTAGGCTTCATAAATTCTTTATAAGAAACCACGGAATTTTCAATTTTCTGTACTTGAAAAATAACCCTTTGTTTTGCAACAAGTTCGATATTAATATCCTTGCAATACAAACCTTCGTCAATACCTTTTTGCAAATTTGTTTTCATCATTTCATAAACTTGCATAGCTTTCTGTTCTGAAAATTCTCTGTGAACGACAGGATAATATTTCAGCAAATCATATTCTGCCGCAGGATTATATATTTTTAGCATTTTTGTTAAAATCTTATGTATTTCAACAACTTCTTCAACAGCATTTAACCCTCTGCCGGAAATCTCTTTAAAAACTTTTCCGTACTTTAAAAACTCAAACTTTATTGTTTTTTGCAATAAATCAATTTTATCATTCACATATTTATAAAGTGTTTTTTTGGAAATCATACATTCATGAGCAATATCATCCATTGTAACACTCTTAATCCCGAATTTTTGGTATAAATCTGCTGCTGTTTCAATAATTTTATTTAACGGTTCATCCATATCAAAAAATAATTTCAGGCTGCAAATATAAAAACATTTTTCACAAGAAAACATTTCTTGTGAAAAATGTTTCCTTGTTTTTTTTGCGTTTTTTTATTTCCGGATTATTTTTTAAGTATATTTGCGATTAAATTATTTTTATAAAAAATTAAACCTATGAAACTATTAAACCTCAGTATTTTTCTATTTTTTGCAACCTTTACTTTTGCTCAGAACAAAATTCCCGAAACAATATTAATCGAAGGCGGATACTACAAAATGGGAATAGGTGAAAGCAAGTATTTCGATGAATTTCCTGCACACACCGTAAAAATTAACGATTTCCGTATAGGTAAATATGAAGTTACAATTGAAGAATTTACCGGCTTTTGCAGAACAGCAGGCTTAGATTTACCCGAGGGCGACCCGAAAATGCCTGTAACAAATATAAGCTGGGAAGAGGCATGTATGTATTGTAACTGGTTAAGTCGTTTGGCTAGATTAGACAAATGCTATAAAATAATCAGAAACGAAAAAACAAATAAAATAAAAATTGTTTTTGATAAAACGGCAAACGGTTATCGCCTGCCTACAGAAGCAGAATGGGAATATGCCGCAAGAGGCGGTAACAACCGGAAAAGCTATGCTTTCAGCGGCAGCGATAATGCTGATGAAGTTGCTTGGTACGCAGGAACGGGAAAAATGTTGCACCCCGTAGGCGAAAAAAAGGCAAATTCTGCAGGGGTTTATGATATGTCAGGTAATGCTCAAGAATGGGTTTATGATGTTTATACAACAGACTTTTATAAACACAGTCCGTCAGACAACCCTATTAACGAAGAAGGCGGGTTAAACAGAGTAAGCAGAGGCGGCAGTTTTAACAGTATAGCCGAAGGTCTCAGAATTTCTAAAAGATACTATAATGCTCCCGATTTCAAAGCGGAACACCTCGGATTCAGAGTTGCAAAAAACAAGTAATAATTTTGCAAAATTTCTATAGCTAAAAAATAACCCGCCAAAAATGCGGGTTTTATTATTTTAGTTTATTCAAAAATCTTAATTTTTATAATTTATAACAAATTATATTTTTGCAGAATATCATAAACTAAATTACTGAAATGAATTTTTTAAGAAAAAAAATAATTTATATAACACTAATAATCACAATTCTAATATTGTTATTTGGAGGAATATATGCTTACTCTGTATATAAGGATATATTTAAACCTAATATTAATAAAGATACTTTTCTGCTTATCCCGTCAAATTCTGATTACCTTCAGGTTCTTGACAGCCTTAAACATACAAACACTTTAGAGGATATTAACTCATTCATAAAAACAGCTAAACTCAAAAAATATAATAAAATTCGTTCCGGAAGGTATGAATTTAAAAAAGGTATGACAAACAATGAAATCGTAAATATATTACGCTCCGGAAGACAAACACCTGTTAAGCTGACCTTTAACAACATCAGAACAATTAATGATTTTGCCGGAAAAATTTCAAAACAAATTGAGCCGGATTCCGCTTCAATCGTAAAACTTTTAAATAATGAAAATTTTATAAACCAATTAGGTTTCAATAAACACGACATTATCAGTATGTTTATTCCGAATACCTATGAAATTTATTGGAATACTTCTGCCGAAAATTTTATAAAACGTATGAAAAAAGAATACGACCGCTTTTGGAATGACAACCGTAAAGAAAAAGCAGAACAATTGAATTTAACTTTAAAGGAAGTCAGTATTCTGGCATCAATCGTACAAGCAGAGCAGCAGGCACATCCCGACGAAAGAGCCAAAGTAGCGGGTGTATACATAAACCGTTTAAAACGAGGAATGTTGTTGCAATCCGACCCGACTTTGATTTTTGCTTCCGGCGATTTTACAAAGAAACGCGTTTTGAATAAAGACAAAGAAATTGATTCACCGTATAATACATATATGTATGCGGGTTTGCCTCCGGGACCGATAAATATGCCCGATATTTCGTCAATTGATGCAGTTCTGAATTATCAACACCATAACTATATTTTTATGTGTGCAAAAGAAGATTTTTCGGGCTATCACAATTTTTCGACTAATGCCCGACAACACGGAATTTATGCACGAAAATATCAGCAAGCACTCAACAAAAAGAAAATTTGGAAATAATGATTACAAATAAAATAAAAATACAATTAGAATCAGAAATCGGTGAATTAGAAGGCGTTATACTTCATACACCCGGAAATGAGGTCGAAAATATGACACCCGAAAATGCCGAACGTGCTTTGTACAGCGATATTTTGAACCTCTCGGTTGCCCGAAAAGAATATGCCCAATTAAAAGGCGTTCTTGAAAAAGTTACAAAAACCTTTGAGGTCAAAGAACTTTTAACCGATATTCTCGAAAATCACGATATAAAAAGCAGACTGATAAACCGGATTACAAAAAGTTGCAATGCCGAAATAATTAAAAACCACTTAACTGAACAAACACCGGAAGAATTAACAAAATTGTTGATAGAAGGTGTTCCCGTTCAGGCAAATTCATTGACGGATTATCTGCAAAAAAATTATTATCGCTTAGACCCTTTGCACAATTTCTTTTTTACCAGAGATGCCTCTTCTGCCGTAAACGACAACGTATTTATTAACCGAATGGCAAACAAAATAAGAATGCGTGAGTCGATTATAATGGAAGCCATTTTTGATTATCATTCTAATTTTATAACAAAAACCGTTAATCCCGAAAACAGCCGATATTTTAATAACGAAATTCACACGGAAGGTGGTGATATATTAGCGGCACGCAAGGATATTTTAATAATCGGAACCGGAAGCCGAACATCACCGCAAGGAATCGACCATATAGCCCGAAAAATTGAAAGTCGTGAATATCCGCGACATATTATTGTTCAGGAATTGCCTTACACGCCCGAATCGTTCATCCACCTTGATATGGTTTTTACTTTATTGGATAATGACAAATGTATGGTTTACGAACCGTTAATAATGAAAACTACGCGTTTTGCAACCATTCATATGATTGTTGAAAACGGAAAAATAATTTCAATAAAGGAAAAAGCAAATATCCCCGTTGTTCTTGAAGAGCTCGGAATGCCGGTAAAACCTATTTTATGCGGCGGAAATGAAATTAAAAATCAGGAACGGGAACAATGGCACAGCGGAGCAAACTTTTTTGCATTTGCACCGGGAAAAATTATCGGTTACGAACGAAACAATCACACTATTGAAGAATTGAACAAAAACGGTTTTGAAGTATTAAGAGCAAAAGACGTAATCAATAATAAAATTAAAATCGAAGATTACGAAAAAGCGGTTATAACGATACACGGCTCTGAACTTGCCAGAGGCGGTGGCGGAGCACGCTGTATGACTATGCCCGTAAGAAGAAAATTACTGTAAATCCTATAAAAGTTTTTTTATTGCTTTTTCAATAATTTCTTTATGGTCAAAAGCCAAATCCGGTAATTTTTTTACCGAAAAAAGACGAACTTCCGTTGCATCGTCACCGGCATTCATTTGTTTTTCGGCATTGTTTACAAAACCGTAAAATACGGCTGAAACTGTTCTTCCTCGCGGATCTCTGCCGGGGGAATCAAAAATTCCGAATTCCGATAATTTTCCGGAAACAATTCCGGTTTCTTCAAACAGTTCTCTTTTTGCGGCATCAATGCCTTTTTCGTCAATATCGACAAAGCCGCCGGGCAATGCCCACATATTTTTAAAGGGGTCGGATTTTCTTTTTATCAATACAATGCCCGTATCTTGATTTTTTTCCGTAAAAATAATACAATCCGCCGTATATGCCGGTCGCGGATAGTCGTAACACCACTTTTTATTTCCGCCTTTACGTTCCATACATACAAAATTACAAATTACAAATCGGATATAAAAGCAAATGTAAATTAATACCTGCCTGATAATATCTATACATCTCAAAAACAGAATATTATAAATAAAAAAATAATACCTGTGTGTTAAAAACTTTTTTAATTATATTTTATTATCTCATCAAATTTATGTAAATTCGCAATCTTGTTTTTGAAAGAAAGAGTCAAATATAGATTATGGAAGAAATAAATAAAATTAACAGTAATAATAACAATTACTCCGCCGATAACATTCAAGTTCTTGAAGGATTAGAAGCTGTCAGAAAAAGACCCGCAATGTATATCGGCGATGTAGGAGAAAGGGGTTTACATCACCTTGTGTATGAAGTTGTCGATAATTCAATTGATGAAGCCCTTGCCGGATTTTGTACCACAATAGATGTCAGAATTAATGAAGACAATTCAATTACCGTAAAAGATGACGGAAGAGGCATCCCTGTTGATTATCACGAGAAAGAGGGTAAATCGGCTTTAGAAGTTGTTATGACCGTATTACACGCAGGAGGAAAATTTAATAAAGACACATACAAAGTATCCGGAGGCTTGCATGGTGTAGGAGTTTCTTGTGTTAATGCTCTTTCAACAAAATTAATTGCCCGAATATATCGTGACGGAAAAATTTATGAACAAGAATATGCCATAGGTAAACCGTTATCGGATATTCAAATAGTAGGAGAAACCGAAGAACACGGAACAGAAATAACTTTTATTCCTGACACTTCTATCTTTACGGTAAAGGAATACAACTTTGATATTCTGGCTACACGTATGCGTGAACTTTCTTTTCTGAATAAAGAAATTCGCATAAAACTGACAGATAAAAGACAAAAAGACGAAAACGGTAATTTCAAATTTGAAGAGTTTTACTCAGAACTCGGGCTGAAAGAATTTGTCCAATATCTTGACCAAACACGAGAATCTCTTATTTCGGAAGTCATTAATATTTCAACCGTAAAAGACGGCGTTCCCGTAGAAATTGCCTTACAATACAATACATCATTCTCGGAAAATATACATGCTTACGTAAACAACATTAATACCCACGAAGGAGGAACACATCTGACAGGTTTCAGAAGAGGACTAACAAGAACCTTAAAAAATTATGCCGAGAATTCGGGTATGCTTAATAAATTAAAATTTTCAATAAGCGGAGACGATTTCAGAGAAGGACTCACCGGAGTAATATCGGTTAAAGTTCAAGAACCTCAATTTGAAGGACAAACAAAAACAAAACTCGGAAATTCAGAAATAAGTAAAGTTGTTGACCAAGCCGTAAGCGAAATGCTCGGAAATTACCTTGAAGAAAACCCGTCAGATGCAAAGCAGATTGTCAACAAAGTAATACTTGCCGCACAAGCAAGGCACGCTGCACGTAAAGCTCGAGAACTTGTTCAGCGAAAAAATGTTATGAGCGGTGCAGGTTTACCCGGAAAACTCTCAGATTGCTCCGACAGAAACCCCGAAAATACCGAAGTCTATCTCGTTGAGGGTGACTCAGCGGGCGGAACGGCAAAACAAGGAAGAGACCGTAAATTTCAGGCAATACTTCCCCTCAGAGGTAAAATTCTGAATGTTGAAAAAGCAATGCAGCATAAAGTCTTTGAAAACGAAGAAATAAGAAATATTTTTACGGCTCTCGGGGTTTCAATCGGAACTGAAGAAGACAGTAAAGCTCTTAACCTTGAAAAACTCCGCTACCACAAAATAATAATAATGACCGATGCCGATGTAGACGGAAGCCACATAACAACATTAATAATGACTTTCTTTTTCAGATATATGAGAGAACTTATAGAAAAAGGATGCCTATACATAGCCACCCCGCCTTTATACCAAGTCAAAAAAGGTAAAAATGCCGTCTATTGCTGGACAGAGGAAGAACGAGCAAAAGCAATCGAAGAGCTCGGTAAAGGAAAAGAAAGCGGTGTAAGCGTTCAAAGATACAAAGGTCTCGGAGAGATGAATGCCGAACAACTCTGGGAAACAACAATGAATCCTGAAACCCGTATACTTCAACAAGTTACAATAGAAAACGGAGCCGAAGCCGACAGGGTTTTCTCAATGCTTATGGGTGATGACGTTCCGCCTCGAAGAGCATTTATTGAAGAAAATGCAACTTATGCAAATATTGACGTTTAACATAAAATCAAAACAACTTATTTAAACCTGAAAGAGGAAGTTTTTGCTATAAAGCTTCCTTTTCTTACTTTTGAATTTTCAAATAATTTAAAACAGAAACTTATATTTAAAAATGAAAATTTCTTATAACCAACTGAAACAGTATTTTGATACGAAAATAAATATCAATCCCGAAGACCTTGCTGAAATACTTACCGATATAGGACTTGAAACAGAAGGAACTGAAAAGTTTGAAAGCATAAAAGGCGGAATGGAAGGACTTGTTATAGGAGAAGTTAAAACTTGTGAAAAACATCCTAATGCCGACAAATTAAGCATAACAACCGTCGATACAGGAACCGGGAAATTACTGTCAATAGTATGCGGCGCCCCTAATGTTGCAGCCGGTCAAAAAGTTGTGGTTGCAACCGTCGGGACAAAACTGTATTTCAACGATGAAGAAATAAAAATCAAAAAAGGAAAAATAAGAGGGCAAGTATCCGAAGGAATGATTTGTGCCGAAGACGAAATAGGTATAGGAACATCTCACGACGGAATAATAGTATTACCTGACAATACGAAAGCAGGAACTCCTGCTAAAGATTATTTCAAAATAGAAAAAGACACAATATTCGAAATCGGATTAACACCTAACCGTGCCGACGGAGCCTCACACATCGGTGTTGCACGCGATTTGGTCGCTTATTTTAAATATCACGAAAAAAATATAAACCTTAAAAAACCGGATACAGGTAAATTCAAAACAGACAATACAAAACTTACCGTTCCCGTGAAAATTGAAAATACAGAAGCATGTAAAAGATATGCAG
>JALSMF010000400.1 GCA_026987795.1 Bacteroidales bacterium | reverse complement strand
AGTCGTAAGCATAAGCAATGTATTGATACGTTTTTGCAATTTTAGGCAGATTTTCGTATTTCTTATACAGAAAAAGTGATTTCTTAAAAAAACTCAATGCTTTTTCTTGATTTAAAGAATCATCAGAATATATTTTTCCGAGAGAAAATAAAGAATCGGCTTTTAAGATATTATTACCGGAATTATGATTTGTTTTATCCGTTTTACAAAGAATACCCGTTGTATAAAGTAAAAAAAATGCCGTTATTTTTAAAAGATATTTCATTAAATTACACAAAAATAATGGTGTGAATTTAAAAATTAATATTTCTTTGAAAGAATAAGTTTTAAAAAATAAAAAAGGTCGCAAAAAGAAACATGCGACCTATAATTTTTGTTTTAAAGTGTTTTTACGGTTGAATGCCGTAGTAAGCACACACATCATAATAATTGTTAACATCCACACCGGCTTTGTCTAAATTATATAAAATTTCCTGTTGCGGATTTGCGGATTTATTTCCTGATGAATTTGAAGAAGGAATCAATATATATCGTAATTTAATTCCTGAAGGCGGTGTATAATTATTTTCAGCACTGTACCACCATATTATACTTCCATAATTATAACCGGACAAATGCTGAATTTGAAAAGTATAAAACACCGTTCCTGCCGAAGTACTGTGAAAACTTGTAGGTAAAGCATATATAGAGACTCCTGTCCCGTTAAAGTCTATATAAGAAAGTATTGCCCCGGTATTTGTCAAATCAGAAGTAATGCTGTCATCATTAACTTGAAAAGAACCGTAAGTAGGATGTGTTGACCATGTCGGGCTTATCCAGTCGGAAGCGATGACATTTGCATTACCGTCTTGTCCGTCAACTCCGTTTGTTCCGTCAACTCCGTCTTTTCCGTCTGCACCTGCAGGTCCGGCAGGTCCCATAGGGCCTTCGCAGGAAACAAAAATTGCGATTACCGCTAAAATAATTATGTACTTAATTTTTGAGATTGTTTTCATGTTACTTTTTGTTTTTTTAAGTTAATAAAATAGTGTTATTAATTTTGAACAAAGTAACAGAAAACGGGATTTTTTCATATCATACTTTAGTATGATTTTACCAAAAAACAAGTTTTTTTTCTGCAATTTAAGACAAAAACTCGGCTTTTTTAATTGCTTCTACCCTGTTTTTTACTTCCAATTTATAATATATGTTTGAAGTGTGCGTTTTTACGGTACTTAAAGAAATAAATAATTTTTCGGCAATTTCCTTGTTGGTATATCCGTCGGCAATTAAAAACAATACATCTTTTTCTCGTTCCGTAAGGTCAAATTCTTTTATTTTTTTATAAATCTCGGCTTTTGTTTTTTTTGCCTTTTTTTTATTTATATCATCTAATTGAGTAAGATATTCGAATATTTGATTTTGCATTTTTTCAATTTCGGCAGCTTTTCTTTTCTTGTATTGTATGTGCATATAAATTATAAAAACGGTTGCCAAAAGCAATAATGCTATTATAAGTATCTGAATTATAATTTTTTTGTTCTGGTTTAAATTTTTTTGCTTTAAAATCTTTATTCTGTGTTGTTTTTTTTGTAATTGGTATTTTGCTTCTGTTTCCGCTACTTTCTCTTTTAATTTTACATTCAGCAAACTGTCTTTCAGAAGATAATGTTTTTCGCAATAATACAATGCTTTATCTTTTTCTCCTTTTTGTTTATAAAGTTTGAAAAAATTATAATAAACATCCGGCAATTTTTCGAGCATTTTTTTTTCTTTGCATAGTTTTTCAGCTTTTATAAGAGACATTTCCGATTCTTTACTTTTGCTCTTTTTGTATTGTATTTCGGAAAGAACTATTAAAGACGAAATGATACCGGAAGTATTATTAATATCCGATTCCGTTTTCAATGATAGCTCAGCATACATTTCAGCTTTCTTATATAAATTTGTTACACGAAAAACAGAAGCTAAATTTTTATACGCATCGGCAATGCCTCTTTTATAACTGCTGTTTTTGCTGATATTAAGAGTTTTAAGAAAATATTTACGAGCTTTTTCATATTCCTTATTATTCATATAAAACTCTCCTAAAGTACCGTAGAAACTGGCTTTTAACTCCGGATTTTTCAGTTTTTTTAAGTATTTATCCGCATTATTCAAATATTCATACGTTTTTTCAGTATTTCCGATTTTATTGTAATACTGAGCAATATGCAAGTTTAATGCAACAATACTGTTTGTGTAGTTTATCTTTTCACTGTATTCTAATGCCTTAACGGTATATTTAATCGCATTTTCAAAATCGCCTCCGTAATCGAAACAAATGCCTTTATTTTGATAAAGTTCGATAAATTCTGCCGTATCTTTTGTAACTTTCGTAAGTTCAATGCCTTTATCGTAATAATAATGTGCCGAATCCAAATCGCCGGTAATGGTATGGGCAATTCCGAGATTATTTGCCGAAACAGCCGCCATTCTTTTATTGTCAATGTCAAGATTTATTTTCAGAGCTTTTTGATGATATTTTTTAACGGAATCGTAATTTTCCTTATAGTCGTAAGCATAAGCGATGTATTGATACGTTTTTGCAATTTTGGGCAAATTTTCGTATTTTTTATACAGAAAAAGTGATTTCTTAAAAAAACTCAATGCTTTTTCTTGATTTAAAGAATCATCGGAATATATTTTTCCGAGAGAAAACAAAGAGTCGGCTTTTAAGATATTATTATCGGAATTATGATTTGTTTTATCCGTTTTACAAAGAATCCCCGTTGTATAAAGTAAAAAAATTGCTGTTATTTTTAAAAAGTATTTCATTGTATTATATAAAAATAATTGCATAAAATTATAAATTTAAATTTCTAAGAAATAAAATAAATAAGTTTTAAAAATATTAACGGAATTACAATTATTTAAAACATTAAATAATTACATACTTTTTTATCCTTTTTTGTAAAATATTGTATTACTTTACGGTTTGATTCTAATAATAAAAGTGTTATAATGAGAAAATTTGATATTGTCGTTATAGGAAGCGGTGCTGCAGGTTTTTCGGCAGCTTCCAGAGCCTTAGATTATAATAAAAACGTTTGCATTATTGAAGCCGGAGAAATAGGCGGTGCGGGAGTTATGAACGGAGCATTAACTTCTAAAACAATGTGGGAGTTGTCTTCCGATTATGCCATAGCTTCGAAAATTGACAGGGGATACAGGACATCAGGGATAAGTCTTAACTTTTCCGAAGTAAAAAAGACCGTTATTCAGGCTGCTAAAGAACGACAGCATCAAATGCTTTCGCAAATAGAAACATTTTCTGAAAATAAAAAGTATAAAGGCTCAATAACATTAAAAAAAGGATTTGCAAAATTCAAGGACGAAAATACAGTTGAAATCTTTTACAAGAATAATAAAGAAACGGTAACAGGCGAATATTTTGTCATTGCCACAGGGTCTCGTCCGCGTGAATATCCCGGAATTCCGGTTGACGGAAAACTGATTTTTAACTCGGATAATATTCTCAGCCTTGAAAAATTTCCGCAAAGAATGATAATAATAGGTTCCGGAATAATAGGCTGCGAATTTGCAACAATATTTTCAAACTATAGACAAACCGAAGTTCATCTTTTAGACAGGACAAACAGGGTTATACCTTTTGAGGATGATGATGTAAGTGACTTTGTATCTGAAAATCTGGAAGCAAACGGTGTTAAAATTCATTATGAAGCATCATTGCGAACTATAAGAAAAAAGGGAAACTATTTGGAGGTTGTTTTAGATTACGAAAAGGGACACAGCAAGGTTATAGAAGTTGATATTGCGTTAATTGCAATAGGCAGAGTTGCTAATACGGAAAATCTGGGTCTGGAGAATATCGGTTTCCCGGAAGCTAAAAAAGGTGTTATTCATATGGATGAGTATTGTTCGCTGAAAGAAATTAAAAGCAGGAATATTTTTGCTGCAGGCGATATTACCGGTCACGGGCAACTTTTTAATATAGCACAAGTTCAAAGCAGGCATATTATCGACAAAATATACGGAAACAGGCAAGAAGAGATTAGTTATAAGAATATGTCCACTTTAATGTTTTTTAAGCCTGAAGTAGCAGCCGTAGGCAGAAATGAGAAACAATTGCGTGTAACAGGTACGCCGTATAAAGTTGCGTTTTATTCTAATTCTATGATAAGCAGGACAATAGCAATGCGGAATATGAAAGGCTTTGTAAAACTTATAGTAAGTAACGACGGCAAAAACCGCATTTTGGGAATGCGTGCCGCAAGTCCTCAGGCATCGGCATTTATAGTTTCAGTTGCTCACCTTATTGATGAAGAAAACGGACTTGGAGAAGTCTTTAAAACCGTCCACCCGCATCCCGGAGTTACCGAAGGCATTGAGGAATGTATAAGGTTGTTTTATAAGTCGTCAATTTTTAAGCCGGAAGCATTCCCTGACGAGATTAAATACAGAGAATGGAAACCTTAAATGTTTATTTTACATTGTAACCACCCAAATACCTCTTAAATCTCCGACATTATATCCCGTAGCTTTGTCTTCCGGATACAACTTTTTGATAGTTTCATATGTTTTAGTTTCAATATCTTTTGAAATGTTACCGTGACATTTAAGGCACATTTGATTGACAATAATAGGATAGTAAATTACAACCTTATTATCACTTGCAAAAACTTGAGGTTTCGGCTCGCTCCCTTCCGAAATAAGTTTCTTTGACTTGTTTATATAGGCAAGTTCCTTACCGGTTGCCTCATTTAAGATATTTCTGTTTTTATCTGAAACCCGTTTTATTTCTACCTTATGGCTTTTTGCCGTGCTGTCAGTCAGAAAAAGTGCTTTTTCGCTGCAAAAAGACACAGCATTTGCAGCCCCGCCGGATTTAATTGCATTTCCCAGGTTTTTTCCTAATATTTTTTTTGCCTCCGAAACAAACTGCTTTCCTTTCTTAATGTAAAAAAAATCATTACTCGGCTTAATCTCAACTGTTTTATTTCCTGAATCAGACTTTTCCTTCTCAGAGTTATTGTTATTACAACCGGAGCTTAAAAATACAACCAATGAAAGTATGAGTATAAATTTAGGTTTCATATTTTTTATTTTTATTACTTGTTTTGAAGAGTGTATAATTGCAGTATCCTGTTCCGACAAATATAATTATATTTTTATAAAAACAGAATTAATTTCGAATATAAAGTTTTGCTTCTTTTTTATTTGTTATTGCCTTATCTTTCTGGCATCCCCATATGTTGGTATTTTCTGTATATAAGCTGCTTTTTATTTTGTACAACAGCCCTTTCTGCTTTTATTTGCCATAACTAAGAATCGTTCTAAATAGCATTAATTATGAAAAGAATTTTAATTTTTACCGTAATAAACATAATTGCGTTAAATCTTTTTTCGCAGAATGCAAAAATTGAAGGAATAATAACAATATCAGAAACAGACAAGCCTCTTTCTGATGTTTCTGTTTATCTTGATAATACTGATTTAGGAACCGTCACTAACGGGAGTGGTTATTACTCAATTGACAATATCAAAGCAGGTAAATATGTTCTGACAGTATCAAATATCGGATACTTTACAGTTGAAAAAGAAGTTATTCTGAAAAATAATGACAAGCTTAAACTTGATATTTCTTTAACGGAAACTATTTCTGCTTTATCGGAAGTTACTGTTACGGGAGGTACTGCAGGTATAAAAGAAATCTCCGGAGCTGTTCACTATATTTCATCGAAAGATTTAAGAAAAAATAATTATAATGATATTAACAGAATTTTGGCAACTGTTCCGGGTGTTAATATTCGGGAGGAAGATGGTTTTGGGCTGTTCCCGAATATAGGGCTCAGAGGTACCGGTGTTGAAAGAAATACAAAAATAACAGTTATGGAGGACGGTGTTCTGGCAGCTCCTGCACCGTACTCTGCACCTGCAGCCTATTATTTCCCTGCAGCGGGAAGGATGCAGGGGATAGAGATTATAAAGGGTAGTAGCCAGATAGAGTACGGGCCTTATACAACCGGAGGAGCAATAAATTTAATTTCAACTCAAATACCTGAAGACTTTTTCGGGAGAATGAAAATTAAAGGCGGCAGCTTCGGAACATATAACGTACACTCAATTATAGGAGATTCGTATAATAATTTTGCATATCTTGCCGAAACATTTCAATATGGCTCAAACGGGTTTAAAAAAATTGATATGCCGGAAAATAAAGGATATGAAAGAAGCTCCGGATTTGAAAAACACGATTATCTTATTAAGTTTCGTTTAAATACAAACTCTGATGGTAAGATATATCAATTGCTTGATTTTAAAGCAGGCTTATCGACAGGAGCAATAAATGAAACTTATCTCGGTCTTACTCCCGAAGATTTTAAAATAAATCCTGTCAGAAGATATGCTGCCTCTCAAGTTGATGAAATCAATACGGTTCAATCTCAGTTTTCGGTAACACATAAAATAAAGCTTTCAGATTTCTTGAATATAACAACTACTGCATACCGGACAAATTTCAAACGGAATTGGTATAAATTAGACAGTGTTGAAGACAGTTTGGGGCGTAAAATAAAGATAGGAGAGATATTAGAAAATCATACGGAGCTCTATGATATATATAAAAAAATAACCGGAGAGAATTCAGTCCCCGGATATATACTGCATGTTAAAGCAAATAACAGAGAATATTACTCTAAGGGAATTCAAACAACAGTTATTTTTAATTTTAATACATCAGAGGTAAAACATAATATAAAAATCGGAGTAAGATTTCACCAATATCAAATAGATCGTTTTCAATGGATTGATGAATATGTTATGACTGAAGGGCTTATGAGGTTGAAGAAAGCAGGTACTCACGGTGATGAAAGCAATAAAATTGAAACGGCAAATGCCGCAGCTTCTTTTATTCGGTATAAATTTAAAAAGGGAAAATTGACACTTTCTCCGGGTTTAAGGTTTGAAAACATTTCTCAAACAGGTATAGATTACGGAACAGAAGATACAGGGCGCATAGGTTATAATTTAAAAGATAGAACTAATATTGTAAATGTTTTTATGCCGGGAATGGGTGTTGATTACAAATTTAACAGTTATGTAAATTCATTTGCGGCAATACATAAAGGATTTGCACCGCCGGGATCCAAACCTGAAGTAAAACCGGAAAAAAGTATAAACTATGAAACGGGGGTTAGGTTTTCTAAAAACGGACTTTTTTGGCAGTCAGTATTATTTTTTAATGATTATAAAAACCTGCTTGGTTCAGATCTTGAAGCTGCGGGCGGAAACGGAACTAACGAACAATTTAACGGCGGTGCGGTAAAAACAAAAGGCATAGAATTTAATATGACATACGATTTGTTTTTTACGGATAAAAGCAGCAAAATCAGCCTACCTGTTTCATTAGTATATACCTATACTGATGCCAGGTTTCAAAATAGCTTTAAAAGTGCTTTTGAGGGGTGGGGAGAGGTTAGTGCGGGCGATTTTTTTCCGTATATGGCTAAAAACAGACTTACGGCAACTGCAAGTTTGGAACACCAAAAATTCGGATTAAATGCAAACGGTATATATTCGGATGCTATGAGAATAAAACCGGGACAGGGTAATATCTCGGACAACGAAAAAACAGATACTTTTTTTATAATTGACCTCAGCGGGTATTATAAAATAAAGAAAAATATCAAGATATTTATAGATATTACAAATCTGACAAATAAGATATATATAGTAACAAGGCGACCTGCAGGTTTAAGACCTTCAATGCCGAGAGCAATTAATATAGGGTTATCGGCAGAATTTTAACAGGATAATCAAGTGAATATTATAACCTTTTTCATAAATTATTTCAGTTCAAACAAAAAATATTAAATTTGGAAAAATAAACGATACTGAAAAACAGGTAATATGTCAGAGCAAAAACCCTCAGTTTTAATAATATACACAGGAGGAACAATCGGAATGATAGTAAACCCGGAAACAGGTTCATTTAAACCTTTTGATTTTAACAGTATTTCGAAACAAATTCCGGCATTACAAAGTTTCGGCTATCGCCTGGAAACTATATCATTTAAAAAACCTATTGACTCGGCAGCATTAAAACCTGATACTTGGATAAAATTAGCCGAGATACTTAAAGAAAATCATTCCGAATTTGACGGCTTTGTTATTTTGCACGGAACTGATACAATGGCATATACAGCCTCAGCTCTGAGTTTTATGCTGCAGGATTTTTACAAACCGGTTATTCTTACAGGTTCTCAACTTCCCGTAGAAATGCTCAGAACAGACGGAAAAGAAAACCTTATAACGGCAGTTGAAATTGCAGCTGCCAAAAAAGATGACAGTCCGATTGTTCCGGAAGTATGTATTTATTTTGACAATAAACTTTTCAGAGGTAACAGAACAACAAAAAAAAATGCAGAATATTTTGATGCTTTTGACTCTCCTAATTATCCTTATCTTGCAGAAGCAGGAATTAAAATAAAATATGACACAAAATATATAAAGTACCCGGAATATAGTAAGGTGCCGA
>JALSMF010000399.1 GCA_026987795.1 Bacteroidales bacterium | reverse complement strand
AAACTCTTTTTTTTCCGTAATGATAATGTATCTGTCAAATATGGCAATACCGCGATCCGGAGAAATTGTTCGATGCGGAGTTATGTCAAAGACAGAAAACATACCGGTTTCAAAATTGCTCGGAACTGTTTTTACCGAAAGAATTATTGATTTTATCTTATTGTTCACATTGCTTGCAATTGTTATGATAACACAAATGCAGGTTATTATTGAAATGCTTAATAATAACCCGGGCTTAAAATCAAACCTTAGCAGTCTGATGTCTTCTGTACCCGTTCTTTCCGGAGTTATGATTTTGCTTATTCTTGCGATTTATGTATTATATCGCTTCAGACATAAAATAAAACACTTTAGCCTTTATAAAAAAGTAGAAAATATTTTGAAAGGTTTTGCCGACGGAATAAAAAGTATTCTTAAAATGGAACGAAGGTTAGAGTTTATTGCCCATTCCGTCTTTATTTGGGCAATGTATTTTTTGATGATTTATATTGTTTTCAGAAGTTTTAATTTTACCGAACATCTCGGGCTTTTATCCGGGTTGACGGTATTTGTTATGTCTGCATTCGGAATGGTCGCACCTTCACCCGGCGGTATAGGAACTTGGCACTTTATGGTTATTCAAACATTAATGATTTACGGTGTTGATAAAACCGATGCCGGAGCTTTCGCATTTGCATCTCACGAATCAATGACACTGATGATGATTGTTGTGGGTGTGCTGTCAATTATATTATTACCGGCAGTAAATAAAAAAGGCAAAAAAAATGACTAAAATTTTGATTGTAATAAAAAAGTTCTTAATTTTGCAGTCCTTTAAAGAAACGCACTAAAAAAGTTTGAATATTAAAATATATTGCGAGGTGGAGCAGTTGGTAGCTCGTCGGGCTCATAACCCGAAGGTCGTTGGTTCAAGTCCAGCCCTCGCTACTAATAAAAGCCGTAAAAATACGGCTTTTTTAATATCGGCAGTGTTGTCGATTCAGTAGTTCTGTTTATAGCGGAGTTTTTGTTCAGCAGAGAAATGCAAAAAAAGTTTTAAAAAAAGTTGTGTTTTTTTGCTTGATAAAATATTTTATTTTACTTTTGCATCCGCTTTAGAGAAGGAAACGGTCCGTTCGTCTAGTGGTTAGGACGCCGGGTTTTCATCCCGGTAGCAGGGGTTCGACTCCCCTACGGACTGCAATTTAATTAGAATTAAATATTAAAAAATGGCGAATCACCAATCAGCAAAAAAAAGAATAAGACAGACGGAGAAAAGACGACTTCATAATAAATATTATGCTGTTACTACAAGAAATGCCGTTAGAGAACTAAGATCTTTATCAGATAAAAAAGAAGCTGAAGAGATGCTGCCTAAAGTATCTTCAATGCTGGATAAATTAGCAAAAAGAAATATAATACATAAGAACAAGGCAGCAAATATAAAATCAAAACTGACGAAGCATATTGCCGCAATGTAAAGCATAAGGTGTTATTATTAAAATATTACAAGGTCTTCTGTAACAGGAGACCTTTTTTATTATATTTGTATTTTAAAGCTAAAGTGAATTTTAAAAATTACTACAAAATACTCGGGATAAAAATTTCATCAAGTGAAGACGAAATAAAAAAGGCATATCGTAAACTTGCCAAAAAATGGCATCCGGACAGAAATCAAGATAATAAATCTGCAGAGGAAAAATTTAAAGAAATTTCTGAAGCTTATGAGATATTGTCAGATACAGCGAAACGGAAAAAATTTGACGATTTTATCAAGACATCGCAAAAAAGTAAAACTTATTCTTACAAACAATATGCGGACAATGCTTATACAGAGTATGAAACGGGATCTTCCGATTTATTCAAAAACTTTTTTAAAAATAAGAACCGAAAGAAAAAAAGTTACTTTAAGGGTGATGACATAAGGGGCAAAATAACAATAGATATTGAAGAAGCATATTTCGGTTCAGTAAGAATTATCAATACATCCGAAGGTAAAATAAGACTTAAAATTAAACCGGGCATTGAATCAAATAAAATTATTAAGGTGCAGGGTAAGGGGAAAAAGAGTAAATACGGCGGTAATAACGGCGATTTATTCATAAGAATTATTGTCCGAAACAGTCGTAATATTACGATAAAAGGTTCTGATATTTATCAAAAGCTTGATATTGACGTTTATACGGCGATTTTGGGAGGAGAGATAACTGTTAAAACATTTAAGGGCGAAGTTAAAATTTCAATTCCTGAAAATTATAATTATAAGCGAAAACTAAGACTGAAAGGTTACGGAATGCCTTCATATGAAAATCCTGAAAAATTCGGCGATTTATATTTAGATTTAAAATACAAAATACCGAAAGATATATCTGATGAAGAGAAAATTCTGCTGGAAAAATTAAGAAACCTGCGATTAAAAAAAAGCAGTAAACAGTTTTGATTTTTTTACGGAAACAGGTGCTTGTTTTCTTATTACGTCTTCCGTAAGGGCTTCAAATCTGTAACCGAACTCTTTATACAACAAAAGCGATTGGGTTAAAGCATAGAACATATTGTTTGTAGCTTTAATATTATCGTGAAAAACAATTATTGAGCCCGGTCGGGTAAAATGTTTTACATTACTAAAGCAGCTTTCTTTGCTTATTTTATTATTAAAGTCATAAGACAAGACATCCCACAAAATAATATCATAATCCTTTTCAATAATACTTTGCTGTGACGATTTTATTCTGCCGTGAGGTGGTCTGAATAGCTTAGAATCAATATATTCCGATGCTTTTTCTATATTCTCAATATACTCTTCGGTACTTGTTTTAAGTCCGTTAAGATGAGAGAACGTATGATTTCCGACAGTATGCCCTGAATCTGAAATTTTCTTATAAATATCGGGATATTTTTTAACGTTTTCTCCTACACAAAAAAAAGTAGCCTTTGCATCAAAAATTTCTAAAGCTAAAAGAATTTTTTCTGTTATATCAGGAATAGGACCGTCATCAAAAGTTAAATAAACAACTTTTTCATCGGTATTTATTTTCCATGTAATATTGCCGAAAGCATTCTTAACAATCTGAGGCGGATGCACCAGCAAGTCAGATAATTTTCTGTATTTCGGTTTTTGTATCGTTTTCAAAAATGTGACCTTTAATTTCTCAAACGCAAAAATAGTTAATTTATTTTAACAATCATTAACAATTATTAAAAAAAATTAAGATTATTTAACACTTGATATAAAAACAGTCATTTTTGATTGAAAAATATCTAATCTTTGCCGCCTTTTTTGTATATTTTATAAATAATCCATGCAAATCCCAGAATAATATGTCCGATAACAATTATTCCGATTATTTGTAAAGTATGTAAATCAGACATCTTTTTTTCTTCAAAAATAAATAAACTTTTAAATTTACGGGTTACTTTCAGAAATATTGGGAAAACAAAAAACATATGCCGATTTAATTCTTCCGGTTCCTCTGCCGAAATTATTTACCTATGCTGTTCCGGATACCTTAGTTTCAGACTGTAAACCGGGCAAAAGAGCAGTTGTTCAATTCGGTAAAAAAAAAATATATACGGGAATTGTAAAAAAAATCAGAAGTAACAAGCCCGATTATGAAACAAAAGATATTATTTCCGTAATTGATGATACTCCTTTAGTAAATGACATACAACTTAAATTTTGGGAATGGATTGCCGAATATTATATGTGTACGCTCGGCGAAATATATAAGGCTGCACTTCCTGCAGGTTTAAAACTTGAGAGCGAAACAAATATATTACTTAATACCGATGCAAATTATTCCGATGTTTCCGAAAAGGAAGAGATTATAATAGGATTACTGACACACGAAGAGTATTTACCGTTAAAAAAAATTGAAAAAGAGACTGATTTCAATGCTCTGCCTGTAATTAAAAAACTAATCGATAAAAAAATTATTACAGCAGAAGAGTATCTGAAAAAAAGCTATAAACCTAAATTTGAAGAATACATAAAATTGCCGGAAAAACTTAATGATGATAAATATTTATCGGAAGTTTTGGAAAAACTGAAAAGAGCAAAAAAACAAAGTGAACTTTTAATGAGTTTCATTTATTTAACAAAATACGGCAGCAAAAATTTCGGAGGAATAAAACCTGCAAAAGAATTTACAAAAAAAGACGTGTTAAAATTTTGCGAGACAACGGCAGCTAATCTTAAAGCACTTACAGATAAAAAGCTCCTGATTTCAGAAAAAAAAGAAATAAGCAGGCTGATACCGGAGAAATATGAAGCCGAACAAATAAAAAACCTTAATGAGTATCAGCTTAAAGCATTAAAAGAAATTAAATCTTATTTTAAGAAAAAAAATACAGTTCTTTTACACGGCGTAACATCTTCCGGCAAAACCGAAATTTACATAAAACTTATCGAAGAGCAGATAAAAAATAACAAGCAGGTTCTGTATCTTCTTCCGGAAATAGCACTAACCGCTCAAATAACCAAACGGCTTGAAAAAAAATTCGGAGAAAGACTCGGAGTTTATCATTCAAAATTCAGCGATAATGAAAGAGTGGAAGTTTGGAATAAATTACTAAAAGGTGAATATGACATTATTCTCGGAGTTCGCTCCTCAGTTTTTTTACCTTTTGATAATCTCGGGCTTATTATAGTTGACGAAGAACATGAAAATACATACAAGCAATACAGTCCGGCTCCGCGCTACAATGCAAGAGATTCTTCAATAATTCTTGCCGGTTTTCATAATGCAAAAATCCTGCTTGGAACCGCAACACCTTCTATTGAAAGTTATTACAATGCAAAAACAGGAAAATATGCTCTTGTGGAATTAAAAGAAAGATATAAAAATATAAAACTTCCGGAAATTCAAATTGCAGACATTAAAGAAGCAAGGCATAAAAAGAGAATGAAATCTATGTTTACTCCGGAAATGACAGAAGGAATCGAAATTGCATTAAAAAATAAAGAGCAAATTATCCTTTTTCAGAACAGAAGAGGCTTTTCTCCTTATACAGAATGCGAAACTTGCGGATATATCCCGCGATGCGAGCATTGTGACGTAAGCCTTACATATCATAAATTTACAAACCGATTAGTTTGTCATTACTGCGGATATTCGGAACAAACAAGCAAAATATGTAAAGCTTGCGAAAGCCCTGCAATGACAACACGCGGTTTCGGAACGCAAAAAATAGAAAATGAAATAAAAGAACTTTTTCCCGACGTAAAAATTGCACGTATGGATTTAGACAGCACAGGAAATAAAAAATCTTACCACAAAATAATATACGATTTTGAAAACGGAAATACGGATATTCTCATAGGAACACAAATGATAAGTAAAGGTCTTGATTTTGATAACGTTGCTTTAGTTGGAATTATGAATGCCGATAATATGCTTAACTTCCCGGATTTCAGAGCCTTTGAAAGAAGCTTTCAGCTTATGGCACAAGTAAGCGGAAGAGCCGGGCGCAAAAACAAACAAGGCAAAGTTATAATCCAAACTGCCGATAAGAACCATCCTATAATAAAAAACGTTGCCGAAAATAATTACGTCGCTATGTTTACATCTCAACTTGCATTACGCAAAAAATATAAATACCCTCCGTTCTTTCGGCTGATTCAACTTACAATAAAACACAAACAAAAAAATATAACAGATGCTGCTGCCGAAAAATTAGCTTATGAACTGAAAATAATTTTCGGAAACAGAGTTTTAGGACCCGAAACACCCGTAATTTCCAGAATAAAAAATCAACACATACAAATTATACTTCTGAAAATCGAAAGAACAATACCTCATAAAAAAGCAAAATTTCATATAAATAAGGCAATAAACAAAACAAAAACAACGGAAAAATTTAAATATGCTCAAATTTCCGCAGATGTAGACCCCTTATAATATAAAATACGACAGACCTTACCGAAATATGCAGTTTGCCGCCGTTTTAGGCTTGTTTACATAGTGTCTGTTAATCCCGTAAATGTCAATGCCGGACAAATTAAGCCCTGTCAGTTTTTTCTGTGAATTTGTTATTATAAAAATAAAATTATCTTTGCAAATTGTTTTAATTTGACAATAAAATTATTATGAGCAGGAAATTTCAGGAATATAAAGGATTAGACTTATCTCAGGTAAATAAAGATATTCTGAAAAAATGGAAAGAAGAAAATACCTTTGAAAAAAGTATTTCTTCGCGAGAAGGAAACCCGGAATTTGTTTTTTATGAAGGACCGCCGTCTGCTAACGGTATGCCCGGTATTCATCACGTTATTTCAAGAACTCTTAAAGACACATTTTGCAGATATAAAACACTTCAGGGATATCAAGTAAAAAGAAAAGCAGGGTGGGATACACACGGCTTACCCGTAGAACTTGCCGTAGAGAAAAAACTCGGTATTACGAAAGATGATATAGGAAGCAAAATATCAGTAAAGGAATATAACAAAACTTGCCGTGAAGAAGTAATGAAATATACGGCACAATGGGAAGATATCACTGAAAAAATGGGATATTGGGTTGATATGGACAACCCTTATGTTACATACGACAATAAATACATAGAAAGCATTTGGTGGCTGCTCAAACAATTATATAACAAGGGGTTACTGTATAAAGGATATACAATACAACCTTATTCGCCGGCTGCCGGAACCGGTTTAAGTTCGCACGAGCTTAACCTTCCCGGATGCTATCGCAACGTTAAAGACAGCACCGGTATAGCCCAATTCAAAATACTAAGAAACGAAAAGTCGGAATTTCTTTTTAAAGATACAGATACAGAAGTATTCTTTTTGGCTTGGACAACAACCCCGTGGACATTATTATCAAATACTGCATTAGCCGTAGGTCCGAAAATTAAATATCTGAAAATAAAAACATTTAACCCTTATACGGGAATTCCCGTTACGGTAATAATGGCAAAAGACCGTTTTAACTCTTTGTTTTCCGAAAAAAATAAAGAAATTAAATTTGAAGATTATAAAAAAGGAGATAAAAACATACCTTACAAAATCCTTAGTGAATATGCCGGAAAAGAACTTGCCGGAATTTCGTACGAACAGCTATTACCGTATAAACAACCCGAAAACGGCGATGCATTTAAAGTAATAACAGGCGACTTTGTTACTACCGAAGACGGAACCGGAATAGTTCATATTGCTCCGAGTTTCGGGGCCGATGATTATTTTGTAGCTAAGCAAAACGGCATAGGCTCTCTTACTCTCGTTAATAAAAAAGGAGAATTTATCGAAGGTGTCGGAGAATTTAGCGGACGACCCGTAAAAAATGCCTACGATACCTCATTACCAAAAGATACTCCGAGTGTAGATGTTGATATTTTGGTAAAATTAAAACAAGAAAATAAACTTTTCAAAAGCGAAAAATACGAACACTCATATCCGCATTGCTGGAGAACCGACAAGCCCATTCTGTATTACCCGCTCGATTCGTGGTTTATAAAAACTACGGCGATGAAAGACCGAATGATTAAACTCAACAAAACAATTAATTGGCAACCGCCGGCAACAGGAGAAGGTCGGTTCGGAAAATGGCTCGAAAATTTGATAGACTGGAACCTGTCTCGCTCAAGATATTGGGGAACGCCTTTGCCTATATGGAGAACCGAAGATGCAAGTGAAGAAATCTGCATAGGCTCATTAGAAGAACTTAAAAATGAAGCCCAAAAAGCTGTCGATGCAGGTTTTATGAAAAAAAATCCGTTAGAAAACTTTATACCGGGCGATTTTTCAAAAGAAAATTACCTTAAGTTCGATATGCACCGCCCTTATGTTGATGAAATTATTTTGGTATCTCCGTCAGGAAAGAAAATGTACAGAGAAACCGACCTGATTGACGTTTGGTTTGATTCAGGCTCAATGCCTTATGCTCAGCTTCATTATCCGTTTGAAAACAAAGATAAATTTGATAAAGCATTTCCTGCCGATTTTATAGCCGAAGGTGTAGACCAAACCCGAGGCTGGTTTTTTACTCTGCACGCAATAGCATCTATGCTTTTTGATTCTGTTGCATTTAAAAATATTATAGCGACAGGATTATTGCTCGACAAAAAAGGCGTTAAAATGTCAAAACGTCTCGGAAACGTCGTTGACCCTTTTGAAACAATCGAGAAATACGGGAGCGACCCGGTACGTTGGTATATGCTTACAAATTCACGACCTTGGGATAATTTAAAATTTGACATTGCCGGTGTTGACGAAGTAAAGCGAAAATTTTTCGGAACATTGTATAATACTTACTCGTTTTTTGCATTATATGCAAATTTAGACGGGTTTAAGTTTGAAGAAGATGAGATTCCCGTAAATAAAAGACCTGAAATAGACAAATGGATAATTTCATTGTTGAACTCTTTGGTAAAAGATGTTCAGAACTCATTAGATAATTATGAACCTACTGCTGCCGGACGATTAATTCAAAACTTTGTTATTGATAATCTCAGCAATTGGTATGTTCGTTTAAACAGAAAACGCTTTTGGGGGCAAGAATATGATAAAGATAAGATTTCGGCATACCAGACCTTATATACTTGTCTTGAAACAGT
>JALSMF010000398.1 GCA_026987795.1 Bacteroidales bacterium | reverse complement strand
CATAATATTCAAATACGAATATTCGGCTCTTAAAGAAAGCAGAGTGGTAATACTTCCGGCTCCGGCAATCAAAGGAAATGCAAGCGGAACAATTGATGCACCTTCAACAGCACTGCCTTTGAATAATTCAATACCGAGTATCATCTCCAAAGCCAAAAAGAAAATAATAAACGAGCCTGCTATTGCAAAAGATTGTATGTCAACTCCGAATATCTTAAGCAAAGCTTCTCCTACAAAAAGAAACAAAGTAAGAATAACAAAAGAAACCAAAGTGGTTTTTCCGGCTTCAATTTTATTACCCTTGTTTTTAATGTCAATAATTATAGGTATTGAACCAAAAATATCAATAACGGCAAAAAGTACCATAAAAACCGACAAAATATCAATAATGTCAAATTGCATAATATTAGTATTAAATTATTTTCAAATATACGTTTTTTTAAAAAGCGTGCAAAAGTGAGAAACTTTTTAATATTTACAAGTTTTTTATTTATATTTTTCTGAGTCTGCAATAATTTAATTTTTCAAAAGTCTCGTTTATATCATTCTAAAAACTGATTTTTATCAATTTCTGTTTTTTAACATCTTTTAAATCGGGGCAAGTTGTTTGTAATCAGTGTATTATATAAATACAGTTTGTTCGTAAAAAAGATGCGGCATAAAATAAAAAATACATAATTTTGCTGCATAATAATTATCTAAAAATAAAGCTGTAATGACTGAAAAGATAAATAAATTTATGGAGAGCGTAATTGCTCAAAATCCGGGAGAAAAAGAATTTCACCAAGCCGTAAAAGAAGTTGCGGAGGTTATTATTCCTTTTATCGAAGAAAACCCGAAATATGCGGAAGCAAAAATTTTGGAGCGTATGGTTGAGCCGGAGCGTGTTATTATGTTCCGTGTTCCATGGCAGGATGATAAAGGGGAGTTCCGTATTAATAAAGGATTTCGTGTTGAATTTAACAGTGCCATAGGTCCTTACAAAGGCGGTTTGAGGTTTCACCCCAGTGTTAATTTAAGTATATTAAAATTTTTAGGCTTTGAACAAGTATTAAAAAATAGCCTTACTACTTTGCCTATGGGAGGAGGAAAAGGCGGTTCGGATTTTAATCCTAAAGGAAAATCTGACAATGAAATTATGCGTTTTTGCCAAAGTTTTATGAGTGAACTTTTCAGGCATATAGGACAGGATACTGACGTTCCTGCCGGAGATATAGGTGTAGGCGGAAGAGAAATCGGATATTTATTCGGACAATATAAGCGATTACGAAATGAGTTTACAGGCGTTCTTACAGGAAAAGGAAGAGAGTGGGGCGGAAGTCTAATGCGTCCTGAAGCTACAGGTTTTGGTAATGTTTACTTCTCACAAAATATGCTTGCAACAAAAGGTGACAGTTTTGAAGGAAAAACAGTTGCAATCTCGGGTTTCGGTAACGTAGCTTGGGGAGCGGCAATAAAAGCAACCGAACTCGGAGCGAAAGTTGTAACAATTTCCGGTCCTGACGGGTATATTTATGACCCTGACGGGATTTCGGGAGAAAAAATTGATTATATGCTGGAACTTCGTGCTACAAATAATGATGTCGTGGCTCCTTATGCTGAAGAATTTGATGTTGAGTTCTTTCCCGGGAAAAAACCTTGGGAACAAAAAGTTGACATTGCCTTGCCTTGTGCAACACAAAATGAATTAAACGGAGAAGATGCTCAAAAATTGGTTAATAACGGTGTAATTTGTGTAGGAGAGGGTGCCAATATGCCATGCACGCCTGAAGCAATAGAAATTTTTCATAAATCCGAAATTTTATTTTCACCCGGAAAAGCATCTAATGCGGGCGGTGTTGCCGTATCGGGACTGGAAATGAGTCAAAATTCGATGCGTTACAACTGGACATCGGAAGAGGTTGATAAAAAGTTGCAGCAAATTATGAAAGATATTCATGATGCTTGTGTAAAATACGGAACTGAGAGTAATGGTTTTGTTGATTATGTTAAAGGAGCCAATATTGCAGGTTTTGTAAAAGTGGCTGATGCTATGCTGGCTCAAGGATTAGTATAAAAAGTAAATATTACGAGTACGTTTCATAAGTGCGGAAGGGCTGCCTTGAAAAAGGCGGCTCTTCTATTTTTACAATTTATAACCGAGAATTACGGCAATACAACCGGTTTCGGGCTTCTCTCCTGAAGAGCTCGTCGGAAGTTTTACTTCTATCTGCAGATTTTGATTTTTGTCGGAAGTATATTCCCAAGTTTTAGTATCTTTTGCATCAGAATTGTCGTAGATAATTTCTCCCTGCATAGTTTTTACCTGAAATTTTATTGAAGGTATGTTGCTTTCTGCAATAACAACAATTTTATATGTTTTTCCTCTGAAAAAAGATTTATATACTGTCAGGTAATCGCCTTGGCTGAGGGTTAATACATCAAACCTGCCTTCCGGAACATATATCTCGGTATTTAACTCCCTGAGCCCTGTTGTTTTAACAAACTCCATACATTGTGCAGAACTGTTTTCGTAATTTGAAACAGTCAGAAAAATAAGCAAAAAAAAGACATTTAAAAATTTATTCATTGAAAACTGATTACTGTTCTATACTTTATGTATAAAAATATTGCCAAATTTTATAAATAAAAAAGGCTGCTTTTTGGTAACAGCCTTTTTACAATTTATTAAAGGTTATTTATTTGATAATCTTCATCTCTTTGATTAAATGTTTTGCACCTGCATATTTATCAATAACAAATAAAACAAAGCGAATATCAACATTAATACATTTTTGCAATTCAGGTTCAAAGGCAATGTCTCCGCTCATTGCTTCCCAGTTGCCGTCAAATGCAATTCCTATCAATTCTCCGTTTCCGTTTATTACGGGGCTTCCGGAATTTCCGCCGGTAATGTCGTTATTTGTAGTAAAACAAACACGCATTTCTTTTTCTCCTTTTGAGTTAATTATTCCGTATTGTCCGTAATCTTTTTTATTATAAAGGTCTTTTAATTTTTGCGGAACATAAAACTCATCTGTTTTAGGAGCACCGACATTTTCTTTTTCCATATATCCTTTAAGGGTCGTATAGTGTTTATAAATAACGGCATCTTTCGGAGAATAATCGCCCACTGTTCCGTAAGTCAGACGCATTGTTGAATTTGCATCAGGATAATGAGGGGTGTCTTTGTCTTTTTCAAGAATTGCAGCAAGATATAATCTTCGTCCCTTTTGTAAATCATAATGCAGGTCTTCTGTTTCTGCTTTAATAGATTGATAAAGAGCATAAACCGAATTTGCAATGCTGACGCCCGGATCTTCGCTTAACGCTTTCATATCCGGCTTCTCAATTATTTTATTGAACTTTTCCTCATTCACAAAAACAGAATTTGCATAAACATAGTCTGCATATTTTGAAAAGTCGCCGCTGTAGTTTTTATTAACATCTTCAAAAAATGAAGGATAATATTTTTCGGGTATGTCTTCTTTATAAGTTTTACACATTGCAACAAAAAGTTGTTTGTCAATCGGCATATAAAAATCTTTAAAGAAGTCTTTCTGATTTTCTTTTATTTCTTTCAGTGCATCTTCTTTATCACCTGCTTGCTGAATACCGTAAAAGCCTCTTAATGAAGTTTTAATGATTTCAGGACCGAGCCAAAATGCTTCAATCCAGTAGTTTCTTGCTATATCTGATTCTTTTAATGCAGTAATGGATTTTTTAATCAGAGGAAGAGCTTCTCCGTATTTTTCTTTTCTGCTTTTCTTTTTATTTATCCAATTTGTAATATCGGCTTCTTCTGCTTGTTTTTTTGCAATAACATTAAGAGCTTTAAGTCCTTTGTTTTGCCCTATGGAATATTTGTAATAGTTTGTGGAACGTGAATATTTAGAGGCATATTGAATGCGAACTTTATCATTTGCGTCCATTTCTTTTTTCATAATATCTTGTTTTATACCTCTTAATTTTATCCTTATTGCGTTGGTAACATCCATTTCGTTTTTTACTCCCCAAGATGTCATATAACGTGTTGTGCTTCCTGGATATCCCATTACCATTGCAAAATCTCCTTTATCTTCACCTTTTAATGAAACAGGGAAATATTTTCTGGGATGAAACGGAACATTTTCTTCCGAATATTCGGCAGGTTTACCGTCAGGAGCACAATAAATTCTGAACATAGAAAAATCTCCGGTATGGCGGGGCCACATCCAGTTGTCTGTATCAGCACCGTATTTTCCTATTGAAGAGGGCGGAGCTCCTACCAAGCGTATATCTTTAAAAGTTTCATAAATAAATAAATAGAACTGATTTCCTTCAAAAAAAGGTTGAACTCTGGCTTCATACCAATCTTTACCGGAATTTTTAACAGCTTCATCTTCCAGTTTTTCTGCAAGTTTTTGTATTGCAAGCTCTCTTTCTTTTTCACTCATCTTATCGTTTATGACGGCGTTAATTTTGTCGGTTACATCCGTGATACTGATAAGAAATGATACGGTTTTTCCGGGATTAGGGAGTTCTTCGTCTCGCGACATAGCCCAGAATCCGTCCGTAAGATAATCGTGCTCAACAGAACTGTGAGCCTGAATTTCTCCGTATCCGCAATGGTGATTTGTAAGAAAAAGCCCGTCGGGTGAAACGAGTTCGCCTGTGCAGGAGCCGTGGTCAAGAGCGATAACAGCGTCTTTCAGACTTCCGTTGTTAACGCTGTAAATGTCTTCGGCTGTGAGCTTTAAGCCCATAGCTTGCATTTTTTTGATGTTCAGTTTTTGAACGAGCAGGGGCAGCCACATTCCTTCATCATCGCCGCCGGCTTTTACGGTTGTTGTATTTAGTATTAGTAAAAATACAAGAAATACTGCTATAAATTTTTTAGTCATAATATATATTTAAAAATAGTTACTAAAATTTATTTAATTGTTTAAAAAACATTAATTTTACAAATATAAAAATTAAAGAAATAAATAAAAAAAGTTTATACAAACAACAATTTATGTTCTACCAATGATTAACAAATTAATATATTTAAGCTATGACAGTTGATAACAGATTAGAAACCGCCAAGTTAAAGAATTATTATATGCTTATGTCAGCAGTGATTTTTTCATTGCTTGCTTTTTATTTTTTTGAACGATCGGCAAATATAGGATATCTTATCGGAGCTTTAGTTTTTGTCTTTGTATATATGTTTTTTTTATTCAGGAAGTCGGATTATTTTTATTTGGAATATAACGGAAATAAAATTATCGTAAGATATTATACGGCACATCCGTTTTTAAGAAAATATCGAGCTTTTGAAATTCCTAAGGCTTATTTTCTTGATTATAAAATTAAAAAACAAGCATGGGGGCTGCTTAAAACAATACAATTTGAAATAAAAACCCCTAAAGGTATGTTCAAGTATCCGCCTGTAAGCATATCATTATTCCCTAAGAAGAAAGAGGAGAGGTTGATTAAAATTCTTGAGGAAATTAAAGCGTCATAAATTCGAAATTTATATGAAAACTTTTTTAACTGAAACTGCTGACGGGATAAATTAAAAAATCCGAAAAGTATCTTTTCGGATTTTTTAATTTATTTTATCTTTTATAAAACGGAAGTTTTACAATTCGGGCTTTCAAAAGTTTTTTTCTTACTTTAATGTATATTTCGTTTCCGAAAGACCAATGCCCTTTGTTTATATAGCCCATTCCTATTCCTTTTTTGAGCATAGGCGACATAGTTCCGGAGGTTACTTCGCCTATTTTATTTCCTTCGGCATCCGTAATTTCATATCCGTGGCGAGGAATGCCTCTGTCAAGCAGTTCAAAACCTCTTAATCTGCGGTTTACTCCTTCTTCTTTTTGTTTTAAAAGATAGTCTTTGTTTATAAAATTATTTTTATCGTTGAGTTTTGTTATCCAGCCCAATCCTGCTTCAATCGGTGATGTTGTATCGTCTATGTCATTTCCGTAAAGGCAATAGCCCATTTCCAGACGTAAGGTATCGCGAGCTGCAAGTCCGGCAGGTTTTATGTTGTATTCTTTACCGGCTTCAAAAACGGCATTCCAAATTTTTACTGCATCGTCATTATGCATATACAGTTCGAAACCGCCTGCACCGGTATAGCCTGTTGCGGAAATAATTACATTTTCGGCTTTAGCAAATTTTCCTGTTACAAATTTATAAAATTCAATTTCCGAAAGGTTTATGTCTGTTAGCTTTTGTAACACTTTTATTGCATTAGGACCTTGTATTGCAAGTTGTGAAATGTTATCAGAGGCGTTCTCAAGTTCTGCACCTTCGCTGTTTCGACTTACAAGCCAATTCCAATCTTTTTCAGTGTTAGCGGCATTAACCACAAGCATATATTTATTTTTCTCGTAGTAATAAACAATAAGGTCATCAACAATTCCGCCTTTATCATTGGGAAAACAAGAGTATTGTGCATCTCCCGGTTTCAAAACTGAAATGTCGTTTGAGGTAACTTTTTGAACAAAATCGTATGCTCTTTCTCCTTTTACCCAAATTTCACCCATATGCGAAACATCGAAAACTCCGACATTTTTCCTGACGTTGATGTGTTCATCATTTATCCCGAAATATTCAACCGGCATATTGAAGCCTGCAAATTCCGTCATTTTTGCTCCGAGTTCAATATGTTTTTGTGTAAATTGCGTTGTTTTCATCTTAGTTATTAATTAATTTCAGAAAAAACAAAGAGACAGTTTGCCGGAACTGTCTCTTTATTACCATAAAACCTGACCGGCAGGTTTATTAATTTTAAAATAATTTACCGATAAGGTCAACTACTCTTGCAGAATATCCCCACTCATTATCATACCAAGAAATAACCTTAACCATTTTTCCTATTACCATAGTTGATTGGGCATCAAATATTGAAGAGTGTGCGTTATGTATAATGTCAACCGAGACAATAGGATCTTCGCAGTATTGTAAAATTCCTTTCATTTCGCCTTCCGCTGCTTTTTTCATTGCAGCATTAACTTCTTCAATTGTAACTTCTCTTTCCAGAACGGCAACTAAATCAACCATTGAACCTGTAGGAGTAGGAACGCGTGTTGCCATTCCGTTTAATTTTCCGTTAAGTTCAGGAATTACTTTGCCTACTGCAATTGCAGCACCGGTAGTGGTAGGAATCATTGAAAGTGCCGCCGAACGAGCTCTTCTTAAGTCGTTGTGAGGTCCGTCAAGTATAACCTGGTCGTTTGTGTATGAATGGATGGTGTTCATTAAACCGCTTACAATTCCGAAATTATCTTGCAAAACTTTTGCAACGGGAGCAAGGCAGTTAGTTGTGCAGGAAGCATTCGAGACGCAGGTGTCAGTGTCTCTCAGATGGTCATCGTTTACTCCGAGAACAATCATATTGTCTATTTGATCTTTGGACGGAACAGTAAGTATAACTTTTTTTGCACCGTTTTTAAGATGGTCTCCGTAGCCGCCGTTTTTACCTTCACGTGTTCTGAAAACTCCGGTTGATTCAATAACTACATCAGGAGTTTCTTTCCACGGGATATTTGCCGGGTTACGTTCTTCGTAAACATAAGTTTTGTGTCCGTTTACTATTAAGCCTTCCTCATCGTATTCTACGGTTCCGTTAAATTTTCCTTGTGTAGAGTCATATTTAAGCAGATGTGCTAATACTTTATTACTTGTAAGGTCGTTAATTCCTACTATTTCATAATCGGTGTCTTCAAGAATTATTTTGAAAACATTTCTTCCGATACGTCCGAATCCGTTAATTGCTACTTTAATTTTTGCCATTTTATTTATTTTTAAATTATTTTTGTTTTCTCAGTTAAAATTCTGTGCAAATTTAAAACTTTAATTCAAATAGATAAAGTATTTTATCGTTTTATAAAACAGAAAAACGTTAATTTAATTCTTTTATGAAATACATACGAACATTTATAATTTTCATTACTGTCAGTAATTTAGCATATTCTCAAAATTTAAAAGATTCCGTAAAATGGATAAGCATTGAAAATGCCGGAGAGTTATTTATTCAAAAGCAAAAACCTGTTTTGATTTATTTTTATAAGAATAATTGTGATTCTTGTCGTTTTATGGAGCAAACCACATTTTCAAATCCGGAAGTTGCTAATTATATAAATGTGCTTTTTTATCCGGTAAAAATTGATGTTGAAACAAAGGACAGTTTAAAATTCTTTGATGGGGTTTATTATAAGAATTCAGGAAAATACGGGAAAATACATGATTTGGCATATAAACTTGGCGTAATTGTTGATTCTTTTCCTGCTTTAACGGTATTCAGCAGAAGGGCAGAAGGCAGAACTTTTGTCGGGTATAAAGACAGAGACGAAATATTCAGGATACTTATTTATTATGCCGAAGATATTGATTTGTCAACATCTTTTGAGGATTGGTACAAATATCATAAGAAAGGCTATCCTCCGGGTCAAAAGCAAATTATTACAAGGCTGAAAATAAGATGGAAAACATTGGATGAAGCTTTAGAATTAAACAAAAAAGAGCCTCGTAAGATATTGCTTAATTTTTACAATTATAATAAAATAAGTTGTTCTTTAATGAGAACGCAAACATTTAATAATAAGTTGATTGCTGAATATATTAATGAGAAATATTATCCGGTAAACATTGATGTTTTTTCTCAGGATACGTTAAAAATAATGGGGCAAACATATGTGAACGAAAACAAACCG
>JALSMF010000397.1 GCA_026987795.1 Bacteroidales bacterium | reverse complement strand
GCCTGTTTTCAGCTTTTCAATTATGTTTTGTGTTGTTTTGTGTTCGTTAAATTTATGATAGGGTAAAAGTTTGTTTTTTATTTCGTAATGTTTCAGTAAAATTGATGTTTTACGTGTATCCTCCGCAAGTATCAGGTCTGCGGTTTTTAATATTTCGACAGCTCTGAATGTTATATCCTTTAGATTGCCGACGGGGGTGGGAACGAGTATTAATCCGGACATTTTTTTATTTGAGCGGTTGTTAAGTTTTAAATTCGGCAGATTTTTGCCTTAAGAGATATTTAGTCGGCAGACAGCCAGCCTTTATATTTGAAATTACAGTTGAAAAAATCTTCGTCTATTTTGATATATGTTGTTTTTTGGACTTTTTCAATCCATTTACTTATTATCTCCGTTTTTTTATGTTGTTTTGCCAAATCGCTTATTTGCTGATAATCGGTGTTTATGTCGGCAATATGCGGTTCTGTTCTGTTTATGAGTTTTATTATTTTGATTTCCGGTTTTCCTTTCATACTTGTGCTTTCAAACGGTTCGGAAATTTCACCTGTTTTCATTTGTTTTAATATGTAATTTGTTGCCGGGTCTAATTGGCTGCTGATAAATTCAGATGTTCCGGTATAAGGGTTTACTATTATGCCTCCGCTTTTGCTTGAATTTTCATCATCGGAATAAAGTAATGCCGCTTCTTCAAAAGTAATTGAACCGTTTCTGATGCTTTCGGCAATACTGTCAAGTTTTGCTTTTGCTTTTATTTTTTCGGAAGTTTGAGGTTTCGGAATTTTGAGGATATGACGAATGTGAATTCTTTCTCCTTTTCTTCCTAAGAATTGTATAATGTGATATCCGTATTCTGTTTTTACAATGTCGGATATTTCTCCCGGTTGGTCTAATTCAAATGCTGCTGCCGCAAATTCCGGAACTAAATCTCCTCTGCGTATCCAGCCTAAGTCTCCGTCTTTTTGTGCCGATGCAATGTCATCGGAATAAAGGCTTGCCAGAAAGGCAAAGTCTTCTCCTTTTTCGACTCTGTCTTTATATTCTTTCAGCGTTTTTTTTATTTGCTCTATTTGACTGTCTTTTATTTTCGGATAAATTACTATTTGTGCGAGTTCTATTTTTGATTCTATGAGCGGTAAACTGTCTTTGGGCAAACTTTTAAAGTATTTTTTTACTTCTTGCGGTGTTACTGATATATTCCCGGTAACTTCAGCTTCCATTTGTTGTGCAATTAATTGGTCTTTTATTATGCTTCTGAAGTGGTTTTCTATTTCGGAATATGCCTTGTTGAAATATTTTTCCATAGCTTCTCTTCCTCCCATTTGTTCTTCAAACATCATCATTCTTCGTTCAAGTTCTGCATTAACTTGCATATCCGAAACTTCGATACTGTCAATTTTTGCCTGATTTACCAGAAGAGCTCGGTATAAAAGTTCTTCGAAAGCAAAGCATTTAAGGTTCTTTTCTCCTCCGTGAGTTTCTCCTCTTGATTTGTATTGTAAAGCCGTTGTTTCAACATCGGACTTTAAAATTATTTTTTGTCCTACTATGCCGACTATTTCATCTATTATATTTTCTTGGGCAAAGGCAGAGACAGTTGTAAGTACAACGGACATTGTTAATATTAATATTTTTTTCATCATTATTTTTTATTCGACATAAATTTTTATTCTGCCGTTTTTTACGGCATTATTGTATATTTTACTTTCCAGATTATTGATAAGGTTTGTTTTTCGTTTATTTAACAGAATTACTTTAATTTTATTTTTTGCAAATTCGAGCGGCATTTTTTCTCCTTTCAGCCGAGAATCGGTAAACAGGACAAAATATACATAGTCTTTATCTCTTGTTTGAATTCTTTTGTTTTGATTTACAATTATTTCTGCACTGTTTAAAGATACAGGGAGCAGGTTTGATATTACGGACAAATCAATCCATTTATCCGTAAAGTCTATAAAGTCTTCCGCTTTATTTTCGGCAATTTTTATCATTTGTTTTACTTCGCTCGTATCTTCGGATAAAAAATATTGCCTGAAATCTGCTGTATTTTTTTCAGTTTTAAACTTGAAATAGTATGCTTTAACAATATCGTTATTTAATATAAAACTTTCGGGATAATCATTGTAATATTTTTCAATTTCAATTTCGGTTATATTAGTGTCTAAATTTTGCTTTATGTATTCTTGTTTATATTTTTCAATTAAAAGGGACTCTTTGTACTCTTCTACAATATAATCTATGTCTTTTTGCTCTTCGTTAAGGTTTAGCTCTGCTCTGTTTAGCAGAGTTTGTTTCCTTATCCAAAGATTTACCTTGTTTCTGAGTATCATCAGGCTGTCCTCTTTACTTATACTGCCCGGTATAATGTCTTGAATATCTTCAAGGTATAGTTTTTTACCGTAAACATCCGCCAATTCTGTTTTTTCTTCATTTTTTTTACATGAAAATGATAATAACAGTATGAAAAAGAAAATTGTATAACGGATTTTTTGCATAATAGTTACATTGTTTTCGGTAAAAGTTAATTCTTTTTGCTGATATTATTTTTAATTTTTTTGAGTTCTTCTTTATTTATTTTGACTTTGTATTTTTTTCTCAGTTCTTTAAGCCATTCTTTTTCCAGATAATTTTGATAGTCGGATATTACTAAACCTCTTATTTCCTCAAAGGGTTTACCTTTTGATATTTTTTTACCGTTTACGGCAATTATCAGTTTATCTTTCGGGAAATTATATACTTTTTTACTGTCCGGATTTTTTTGGCTGAAAATTTTATCTGCATAAATATTTTCTCCTTTTGAATATTCGCCGGCATCCGTAAGGGTAAATCTCAATGTGTCGCCTTTACTGATTTTATTCACCAAAATGCTGTCATTATACTTTTTTCGGTCTTTTGTCAGCAGTTTTATTGCTTTTTTGGCATCCTTTGTTTTTTTGTATTTAAAAACAGATATGTCATAGCTTGTTTGTTTGCTGTACAGCGAGTCGTAATTTTCTTCGTAGAATTTTCTTAACCCGACGGTGTCTTCAGAAGCTTTATCCCATATTTTTTCTTTCATCAGGTCAAAAAGCAGTATTCCGTCGTGATACTCTTTGAGCAGATAACCGAACTCAGGTTTTGTTTTTTCTAAATTGTTAATTTCTGTTTCGGAAAGTGTCTGATAGACAAAGTCATCATAATATTTTTTTACTAAAGATTTAAAGTCCCTGCTTTTATCTTTGCTTTGTTTTTTTTCGATGTAGCGTGCAAAGTCTCTGTCGTAGTATTTTTTATTATTCAGAGTAAAAAGTTCTTTGTCGGGGCGTTTTGTAACCGGCATTTTCCATTTGCCCTCAAATATTGAAGAATCTAAAAGGCTGACAATTGTTTCGGGTGAATTGATTTCTTTAAAATTGTATGTCTTCTTTAAGGTATTTATAACATATTTTTTTACAATTTCTTTTCGGTCCTTATCGTTCTTAACGGCTTTTTCAATTTTGTCTGTTTCTTTTTCAATATTGTTTGGGGGGCGTTTTTCAATTAATTTAATAATGTGCCAGCCGAATCTTGTTTTGACGGGTTTGCTGTATTCTCCCGGCTTTTGTAAAGCAAAAGCCGCATTTTCAAATTCCGGAACCATTCTTCCGGTTGTAAATTCAGGCAGTTCTCCGCCTTTTTTTGCAGAAGCTTTATCATCGGAAAATTTTGTAAGGTTTTCAAATTTATCTCCGGCTTTCAGGCGCGAATATATACTGTCTATCTTACTTTTTTTAATTGCTTTTATTGAATCCGGTTCATTGTCGTTTGAACTGATCATAATATGTGCAACTTTTACAAAACCTTGTTGCGGTCGCATATCGGCAAGTCTTATCAAATAATATCCGAAATCAGTTTTTATGGGCATTGAGAGTTTGCCTTTTTCGGTATTAAAAGCAAAATTTTGGATATTGTAAGGAATCCTAAGCGGTTTAAGATATGCAAGGTGTCCTTTATTATCTTTTACGGCTCTGTCGTCAGATGTTTTTACCGCAACTGAGTCGAAACTTTCTCCGTTTAATATACGATTTCTTATGTCTAATGCTTTATTGTATGCTTTAAGAGTGTCTTCCGGAGAAGGATTTCTCGGAAGTTTTATGAATATAATGTCTAATTTCAGTTCTTTTTCTTCTCTTTTTTTAGCTTCGTTAATCAACTCGTTCCATTTTATATTTTCTGTAAGGTACGGCTTTGCGAGTTGCGTTCTGTATCCGTTCAACTCTTTTTTGAAAGCTTCCGATGTATCCATTTTAAGGTTTTCGGCTTCCGTTACTTTTAATTTAAAATCAGTAAATAATTTTAAATATTCGTCAACGGATTCTTTGTTTATATTATCGGCATTATTTTTTTTGTAGATATACAAAAATTCGTCACTCGTAATTTTATTATCCCCGATGGTTAACAGCGGAGTGTCATTTTGAGCAAACAGGGTTAACGATAAAAAAACTAAAATTGATATTAAGCTTAATCGTTTCATTTTAAATAAATTTTATATTAAAAAATAATAATTTTATCTTCTGCTGTAATTAGGAGCCTCTCTTGTTATTGTTATATCGTGCGGATGGTTTTCGATAACACCTGCCGATGTTATTTTTACAAACTGGGCTCTATGCAATGTTTCAATGTTTTTTGCTCCGCAATATCCCATTCCGGCACGTAACCCTCCTATGAGCTGAATCATAACCTCTTGCAATGTTCCTTTATACGGAACACGACCGGAAATACCTTCCGGAACTAATTTTTTGACTTCTTCTTCCGTATCCTGAAAATACCTGTCTTTAGAGCCTTCCTGCATTGCTTCTACCGAACCCATACCGCGGTAAGTTTTAAATTTTCTTCCCTGGTAAATTACAGTATCTCCGGGAGATTCGTCAACTCCGGCAAAGAGAGAGCCTATCATAACGGAAGACGCCCCTGCAGCTATTGCTTTTACAATATCTCCGGAATATCTTATTCCGCCGTCGGCAATTACGGGTATGTTCTTGTTTTTTAATTCATTCGCAACATTATAAATTGCCGATAATTGAGGAACACCTATTCCGGCAATAATTCTTGTCGTGCAGATTGAACCGGGCCCTATTCCTACTTTAACGGCATCGGCTCCTGCATCTGCTAAGTCTTTTGCTGCTTTGGCAGTTGCAATATTTCCTACAATAAAATCAATACCTTTATATGTTTTTTTTGCCTTTTTGAGAGTGTCTATCACTGCTTTTGAATGTCCGTGAGCAGTATCTATAACAATTGCATCGGCACCTGCAGAGTGCAGTTCGGATATTCTGTCGAATACATCAGCGGTAACACCTACGCCGGCAGCAACTCTTAAACGACCTTTTTCGTCTTTGCAGGCATTGGGTCTGTCTTTTGCTTTTGTTATATCTTTGTATGTAATAAGTCCGATTAGCTTATTATTGTCATCAACAACCGGAAGTTTTTCTATTTTATATTTTTGTAATATTTCAGAAGCCTTGTTTAAATCAGTAGTTTGAGATGTTGTTATCAGATTTTCGCAAGTCATAACGTCTTTAATATTTTTTTTCAGGCGTTTTTCAAATCTTAAATCTCTGTTAGTAACTATGCCGATAAGCTTTAAGCTGTTGTCAACAACGGGTATTCCGCCTATTTTATATTTTCTCATAAGCTCAAGAGCATCTTCTACGGTGTTTTCTGCTTTTATGGTAACAGGATCTATAATCATACCGTTTTCAGCTCTTTTAACTTGTTTAATTTGTTGAGCCTGTCTTTGAATTGTCATATTTTTATGCACGACACCTATACCTCCTTCACGAGCTATTGCAATTGCAAGCCAAGCTTCTGTTACGGTATCCATTGCTGCTGAAACAACAGGAGTTTTAAGTGAAATATTTTTACTGAATCTTGAACTTATGTCTGTTTCTTTCGGTAATACTTCTGAGTATGCAGGCAGAAGCAAAACGTCGTCAAATGTATATGCTTCAAAACTGATTTTTTCGGTAAAAAATGACATAACCGCTTTTTAAGGAAGTGAACAACATTAAATATTTAACCGACAAAAATATAAATAATTGTTTTATAACACATAATTTTCGAGATTAATAAATAAAATAAAGTTCTTATTCTTTTTTGCAAAAGTGTTATTTATTCCATGTTAATTTTTTTCCGAACCCCAGGCGATTATCCGTAAGTTTTATAAAATTCGGAGATAATATCCAGAGTTGTGTGTTCATTAATTTTGCAAACGGATATTTTTTAAGATAAAGTTTATTTGCTTTTTTAAATAAATCGTTTTTAGGCACATACATTTTTCCCGTAAACTGTATTCCTTGAATTTTGCCGACAGCTGGTGTTTCAAGAACAACGGAACCTGCTACCGCATTATTTTCTTTTACGTCTTTTATGTGTTTTGTATTATGGTCGGAAGTAAAAATAAAAACATTATCTTCTTCTGAGTAAACATAAAAACAATTTGCACACCAAGGTATATTGTCTGTTGATGTTGCCAACGTTAATACGTGATGCTTTTGTATAAAATTAATTATTTTTTTATCAGGTTTATTCATTATAGTTTTAAACTTAATTTAATTTTGCTGTGCAACTTTATATAAAAAAATGCTCTTATTAAAATAAAACTCTATTAAAGTAAACATAAATGAAAAAAATATATGCTTTGGCAGCACTGTTATTATTTGTTTTCTTGCTTCAAAAAGTAAAATCGCAGAATATTTCAGCTAATGTTTGTTCACAATCTAAGATAAATCACTTTTCAAAAATTAATACGGGAAGCCAAAAAAAATACGGTACAAAATCATCGTTTCGGTATGATTTAAAATATCACAGGCTTGACTTATTATTTTCTGACATAAATAATAAGTATATAGAAGGGAGTGTAACTTCTTATTTCGTTCCTTTAATTTCAGGGTTTAACCAAATTTCATTTGATTTGGCTGATAATATGGTTGTAGACTCGGTAATTTTTCATCAAAATAAGCTGACAGCTTATTCAATAAGCAACGATGAGTTAATAATAAATTTGGAAACTACTATAACTCAAAATGTATTAGATTCTATCTCTGTTTTTTATCATGGAGTTCCTGATGCTAACGGCTTTGGTTCTTTTGAACAGACAACACATAACGGAGTTCCTGTAATATGGACATTGTCGGAACCTTACGGGGCGAAAGATTGGTGGCCGTGCAAGCAAAGTTTGACCGATAAGATTGATTCTTCAGATATTTATATCACAAATCCGGAAATATATAAAGCAGCCGGTAACGGAATACTTGTTTCGGAAACCGTAAGTAACGGAATGAAAACGACACATTGGAGACACAGGCACCCGATTGCCGCATATTTAATTGCAATTGCAGTAACGAATTACTCTTCATATTCTGATAACGTAACTCTTACTACCGGAGAAAATGTTGAAGTTTTAAATTATGTTTATCCTGAAGATTTGACTTATGCACAGGCAAATACACCTAATGTTTTGGATGTTATTAAATTATACAGCGATATGTTCATTCCTTACCCGTTTGCTGATGAAAAATACGGACATGCACAATTCAGTTGGGGCGGAGGTATGGAACATCAGACGATGAGTTTTATGGTAGATTTCAGACATTTTTTAATGGCACACGAATTGGCACACCAATGGTTCGGCGATTACGTAACTTGCGGAAGCTGGCATGATATATGGCTTAATGAGGGATTTGCAACATATCTTGAAGGAATGACAAATGAACATAACCTTAATGATGACGGGGTAAGTTTTGATGAGTGGAAACGAAATAAAACATTAAATATAATTTCGCAACCTTACGGCTCCGTTTATGTTGATGATACGACTGACGTGTGGAGGATTTTCAGCGGCAGATTGTCTTATGATAAAGGAGCGATGGTTTTACATATGTTAAGAAAATATGTGGGAGATGATAATTTTTTCAGCGGGATAACAAATTATTTAGGCGATTTGGGAAACGGATATGCAAGAACTCCTGATTTGCAGTTTCATTTAGAACAAACTTACGGAAGCTCATTGCAGGAATTTTTTGACGACTGGTACTACGGGGAAGGATACCCTGTTTATAATATCTACTATTCTCAAAATCAGAATAAAGGAGTTACAGTAACAATTAATCAAACCCAATCGCATAATTCCGTTGATTTTTTTAATATGAAAATACCCGTAAAATTTGAAGGTATTGATACAGATACCGTAATTTGGTTTGATAATAATGTCAACGGAGAACAATTTAATTTTAATCTTGATTTTGATATTGTTTCTGCAAAATTTGACCCTTACAGTGATATAATATCCGGTTATTCCGTAGTTTTGAAAATTGACACTTTTGATAAGACAAACAGGATTTTTGTTGTGCCGAATCCGGCAAGAGAAAATATAACCGTAACTTTTCTTGAAAAGATTATCCCCGATAAAGTGCTTATATATAACAGTGCAGGAAAGGTTATGAAAGAATTTTCAGCAAAAAAACAAAGCTCATATAAATTTGAACTTAATATTTCCGATTTGCCGGCGGGTTTATACTATGTCTCTTTTTACGAAGGAAGAAAATATGTTACTAAAAAGTTTGTGAAGAATTGAAAGTAACAAACTAAATTTTACCTTTGTGAAAATTTTAAAACAGAAAAAATGTTTTCGGGAATAGTTGAAGAAACAGGAATTGTAAAAAAAATAACAAAGGAGGGCGAAAATGTTCATTTTACGCTTACCTGCAGTTTTGTTAATGAACTGAAAATTGACCAAAGTTTGTCGCATAACGGTGTATGCCTGACGGTTGTTGACGTAA
>JALSMF010000396.1 GCA_026987795.1 Bacteroidales bacterium | reverse complement strand
CTACAAAAACACCTGAAAAGCTTGCACCGAAACCTAAGTTAAGACCGAAATCAGTTTTGTTGTATAAATCACCGGAACCGCCTTCTGTCGGATCTGAAAAATTATCCAAATCTTTAACATCCACTACGGTAGTTTCTCCCATTACAACAGTTCCGTTTGTAATGTTACTTAAAGCATATCCGAAATACGGTCCTACAAAAGCATAAGCCGGTCCGAAGCCGAATTTGGGAGCCACACTTATTTGAAGATAGCTTACATCTGTCGTGAAATCACTAGTCATAGTTGTTCCTGACACATCAGTTTCGTCATAATAGTCAGAACCTAATTGATTATAAGTTACATCAGCTCTTAAACTCATCATATCGTTTACGGGATACTCTCCGACTAAGCCTGCATTAAAACCGTTACCCATTTTTGCACCGTCCGGAGTGTAAAAATTCACTAAATAACCTGACATACCGTATCCGGCTTTAAACCCGAATTTTTGAGCATTCATTGTAAAAGCAAATAAAATTGCTGCTGATAATACCAATAATTTTTTCATAACTGTATTTTTTAATTAAACATTTTATTTATGTCAAAATTATAAATTATTTCTTAATATCAAAATATTTTCATATTTTACTGTTTACATTATTCTTGTAATTTTTCAAATTTTATTTTGTAAGATTAGTTATAATATTTAGTTGCCTCAAAAATCTTTTGATACCCTCGCTCTAATAGGAAAACATTTGCGAAATAGCATATAAAATATTTTTTTTGTATATTTCGGATTTTTAAAAAGATAATTTTTTAATGAATATTCGCACTAAGATTCCGCTGTTTACAAGCATAATTGTTTTTATTACAATTGTTGCGGTAACTGTATTTTCTGTTTGGGAATATCAGAAAAAGACGCTTGAAAGTATAGAAACCTATAAAAAAGAACAGACAGACATAATTAAAAGACAACTGAAAGACAATGTAAACAGTGCATATAAAATGCTGGATAAAGCCTGGCGGAAAATCTCATCTTCTTATCATAAACGCTCGGTAAAAATAGAGGAGTTTCCTCCTGAGTTAAGATATGCCGTTAAAAACATAGAACAAATTACTTTCGGAGATGCAGGTTATATTTGGATTAACGAAGTTAATCCGCCTTATACCGTTATTATGCATCCTGTAAAACCGGAAATGAACGGAACGGTTCAGGTATTTTATATTCAGGACACAAAACAAAATGTTTACGAAGCATTTGCAGACGTTATTAATAAAAACGGAGGTGCCGGTTTTTTAGAGTATGATTATTACAAACCCGGAACAAACGAACGCATTCCGAAATTAAGTTATATTAAACTTTTTAAGCCTTTAGGTTGGGTTATAGGAACCGGAGTTTATATCGATTATATCGATAAAATGGTAGAACAAAAAACTGCCGAACTTCGCAGTCAGACTGAAAAAATCATTACGGTAGTCATTATTTTCGGTGTTATTTTAATTGCCGTCGCATCTTTGGGCTTGTATTTTTTCGGAAAATCAATAAGCGATTCAGTGGCATCTGTAAGACAAAAACTATTTGAAATGGCAAGAGGTCATATCGTTTCAGCGGAAGAAACAGAGCGTAAAGACGAACTCGGCGATATGAACAAGTCATTAAACGAATTAATTAAAGGAATTAAAAGATATGCCGAATTTGCACAGGAAATAGGAAAGGGAAATATTGATGCAGGTTTTAAACCTTTAAGCACAGACGATAAACTGGGAAATTCGCTTCTGGATATGAGAAACAGTATAAAGAAAGCATCTGAAGAAGAAAGAAAAAGGCGTATTGAAAATGAAAGGCGAAATAAGGCAAATGAAGGTTATGCAATGTTTGCCGAGCTTGTAAGAAAGGGAAACAGAGATATTTATGAGTTGTCGTATGATATCATAGACAATTTAGTATCATTTTTAGATGTAAACCAGGGAGGAATATTTTTGCTTAATGATGAGGAAAAAGAATCGTTTCTGGAGTTAACGGCATCGGTTGCATACGGAAGACGAAAATTCAGAGAAAAAAGAATATCTTTGGGAGAGGGTTTGATAGGAGCATGTGCCTATGAAAAAAAGAAAATTTATATGGATAATGTTCCTGATAACTATACCGAAATTCGTTCGGGCTTAGGAACTGCAAATCCGAAATCAATTTTAATATTACCTTTGCTTACTGAAAATAATTTAGTAGGAGTAATTGAACTGGCATCGTTAAAAGATATTGATGATTTTGATATTGAATTTACGGAAAAAGTATCGGAAACTATAGCAGCATCATTATTTGCGGCAAAGATAAATGCAAAAACACGCAGATTGGAAGATGAATATAACAAATTGGTCAGCGAAAGGGATACATTCGCTGAAAACCTGATAGAAAAAGAAAAAGAAATAAAACGGTTTAAAAGAATAATAAATGATATGAAAGAAAATAAATCAATTCTTTCTTCAAGACAGTAATTTAGTTTGTTTGAATCTAAGATGTTACAATTGTAATAAATGCTGAATTTTAAAAAAATAATAATTAATACCTTCGGTCTCAAATCGGAAGAACTTAACAAGTTTTTGCTGCTGTTTTTTCATTCATTTTTTGTAGGATTATTTATAGCCTTTTATTTTGTTCAGGCAAACTCTGTTTTCATTAAAGAATACGGCAGTGAACACCTTCCCTACGCATATATTACCGCAGGCTTGGCAGGATATATAATCTCCGCATTATACTCCCGGTTTCAACAACGGATAAAAAGCAGAAATTTATTTATTTCGGCATTGGGCTTTATGCTTATAATCAGTCTGTTTGCAGGTATATCATCAAGTTTTATTCCCGGAAAATATTTAAGCTTCTTTGTTTTTATATGGGCTTGGCCCTTTATTTCTTTAGTCGGAATAGAATCAGGAGGCTTGGCTTTGCGATTGCTGAATTTAGTACAGATAAAACGCCTTTTCGGGAAAATAAATATGGGAGGCGTAATAGCTTCTATCTTAGGGTATCTCATAATCCCCGTACTGTCAAAAATAGTAGGAAATTCATATAATTTACTTTATATATCGGCAGCAAGTTTAATAGCAGCAATTATAATACTGGTCAAAATATATAAAACATTTCCGGAACAAAAGGAACAAGGAAAAATTGCAAAAGAAAAAATAGACACCTCTTTCAGAAATCTGATTAAAGATAAATATTTCAGATTAATATTTCTGTCTGCAACTATTTCTATGACAGTTATATATATCGCAGACTTCGGTTTTCTTTCTGCAATTAAAGTTCAGGAAGCAACTCTGTTTTCCCGAGAAGGTTCGGTAGCTTCATTTATGGCTTTGGTATTTGCGGCACTAAAAGTAGGAGAGCTTTTAATATCTTATCTTTCAAGTCGAATATTAGTAAAATACGGTGTTAAGGTAGGGCTTATGGCTTTGCCGTTGTCAATAACATTAATTATTGCAGTTTCTCTGGTTTTCGGTTTTACATTCGGAGCGGCTACTATTGTATTTTTGGCACTTATGACATTAAACAAATCGTTTGAGAGAATTATGAGAAGAGGGCTTGACGACCCGTCTTTTAATATTTTGTATCAACCGTTGCCACGGTCTATGCAGCTGGCAGTTCAATCAAAAGTAGGAGTTGTCATGCAATTTGCAATTGCAATTGCGGGTGCATTACTCTTGGGTTTAAACTTAATACTGAATTTGGGCGACGGTTTCAGTTTAGAATATTACCCGCTTTTCTTCTTGCCGATTTTAATCTTTTGGGTTTTCGTTGCCCGAAAATTATACGGAGCATACAAAAACAGACTTCGGGAAATTCTCAAAGAATTTACTTCGCAAAGACAAAAAGAAACTTCAAAGTATCGTTACGGAACGGAAGTCCTTTACAAAAGATTTAAAAAATATAATGACGACGTAGTTCGCTTATCAGTTACTGTCTTAGCTGAAACAAATCCCGGGTTATTTGAGCCGTATGCACCGTCACTGCTCAAAAAAAATGACGAACTTATAAATAAAGCAATACTGAAAAGCATTGACGTTACGTGGCGAGACAGAATTTTGAAACAAATCAAAAAACAATTTGCAGATACCGAAGATACGGAAATAAAACAATGTGCCGATAAGGCAATTTCATTACTGTCGTTTGACGATATAAAAAATCTTGACGAAAAAGATATAGGAAAATTGTTAAATACCGGAAATTTTAATGATGAAATAAAAGTTGCAAAATACCTGGTTAAAAATCCGACAACAAAGAATATAGAAAATTATATACTCAAACTTTTTAATTCAAAAGATAAGCTTGTTGTAAATTCAGCGATAAGGATTGCTGCGGGTATTAAATCAGAAAAACTGATTAACAGGTTAGTCGATTTTCTGGAATCTCCGGAGTTCTATCATATAAGCACGGGAGCATTGCTTGATATAGGCGAAAAAACGCTCTCTTTTTTAGATGAAAAATATAACACAACAGATAAAGAACAAATAAAACTCAAAATAATTGAAATATATGCCAAAATGGGTTCCGGAGCAGCAAAGTCGCTGATAGTTAAAAAAATAAACGACCAATCCAGAAAAATACAAATTGCCGTTATTTGGGCTTTGTATTATTGCAAATATCAGGTAACCGAACAGGAGGAAAAAATTATTAAAGAAAAAATTTTCTCCGTAATTGATAATCTGCTTAAAATATTTATCTCGATAAATGATATAAAAGAAGAAAAAAACACATTAAAATTGTTTTTGGCTTTAGACCAAGAGCAAGAAACAAATTACGAATTATTGTTTAACTTGCTTAGTTTTCTGCACGACCCCAGAATAATAAATCTTATTAAGAAAAATATAATAGGAAAAAATACGATATATGCCCTCGAGCTTATTGATAATTTTATAGAACCGGAATTAAAACCTTATATCATTCCTATTTTTGATGATATCTCAACAATTCAAAAAATAAAAAAACTTTCAAAATATTTTCCGCAAAAAAGAATGCCTTTCGACCAAAGACTAAGGTGGCTTATTACATTGGATTATGACAAAATAAGTGCTTGGGCTGTTACAAAAACACTGGAAATGGCAGAACGACTGCATCGAAGCAAATCGAAAAATCAAATTTCAAAAGAAGAACACAGCTTTGATGATATTAAGCCCTGGACAACCGAAAATACCCGAAAAGTTCTGCAGCAGATAAAGCGAAGTGAACTTCCCGATGAGGTATTTTTATGCCTGTTTCATACCGATGAATTAATATATACCACTGCGGCTAAAATAATCTACAACGAAAACCCGCAAAAATGTTTTGACTATTTAAGTAAAATGTCTCCCGAAAAACAAGCATTAATTAAAGTATTATCCGAAAACGGAACCGTTTTAGAAGATAAAGTAAAACTTTTAAGACGTTACCAGCTGTTTTTCAGTATACCCGATTATTTGTTAGTTGACCTGGCCCGAATTATAACCGTTCATAACCTTAATAAAAATGAAAAAGTTTATTTCGGTTCCGGAACAAATGAGAAAATTTTAATAATATTACGGGGAGAACTGATAAAAGGCGAAGACAGTAATGAAAAATACACAAAAAAAGTAATACTTACACCCGGAATGAATATTGAAAGCAATACAGAATATTTAAAAGCCGTAAAAAAATCGGTAGTATTGTCAGCAAACAGATATGAATATTTTAACTTGTTGGTAGATAATACCGGTATTTTGCAACATATTTTTGAAATTATACAAAACTGATAAAACCGAAAAATTATGCGATGTATTATTATTGATGACGATAAAGTTTCCAGGCTGGTAATAGAAAAGTACCTGAAAAAAACAGACTTTTTAGAACTGACGGAAACTTTTGATAATGCCGTAGATGCCGCCAATTTCTTTAACAGTAAAAAATCTGCAGATTTAATATTCCTGGATATTGAAATGCCCGGAATGAGCGGTGTCGAATTCCTTGAAATACTTGATAATCTTCCGCAAATTATTGTTGTTTCCGCCAAAGAAAAATATGCTTTACAGGCAATCGAATTTGACGTTACCGACTACCTCCTTAAACCCGTAAGTTACTCCCGGTTTTTAAAAGCAGCAACAAAAGCAAAAAATAAATATGACGAAGAATCAAAATATTCTCATTCCGAAGGTATATTTATAAAAAGCAGCTCATCTTCTTTTGTCAGGCTTTTTTATGATGATGTTTTGTATGTAGAAGCAATGGAAAACTATGTCAGAATACAGACTGCCGAAAAAAAACATATGATACATTTTACGATGAAAGCACTTTTAGATAAACTCCCGAAAGATAAATTCATAAGAGTTCATCGCTCTTTCATTGTAAATAAAGATAAAATAGAAAAAATAGATAATAATATGATTTATATGAAACATACGGAAAAAAACGAAACAATTCCGTTGTCAAAATCATATAAAGACGATTTTATGAAAAAATTAAATATTGTAAACAAGTAAAAAATATCAGATATGAACGAAGAATTATTAAAACTGGAACCCAAAGAAGTTTGGAAAAACTTTGTAGAACTGACAAAAATACCCCGCCCTTCGAAAAAAGAAGCCGAGATAATTAAATTTATGGAAAACTGGGCAGAAGAAAAAGGATTAGAGCACATTACCGATGAAGTAGGGAATGTTATAGTAAGAAAACCGGCAACAAGAGGATACGAAAACAGAAAAGGGATTATTTTACAGGGACACTTGGATATGGTTCCGCAAAAAAACAACGATACCGAACACGATTTTGAAAAAGACCCGATTACCGCATATATCGACGGCGAATGGGTTACCGCAAAAGGAACAACTCTCGGTGCAGATAACGGAATGGGCGTTGCCGCAGCAATGGCTGTCTTGGAAGCCGAAAATTTAGAACACGGACCTATAGAAGTTTTGATGACTATTGACGAAGAAACCGGAATGACCGGTGCATTTAACCTGAAACCGGGTTTATTGAAAGGCGATATTCTGATGAACTTAGATTCTGAAGACGAAGGTGAACTGTATATCGGATGTGCCGGAGGCATAGATGTTACCGCCTATTTTAAATATAAAAAAGAAAAAACTCCTAAAGAGCATAAAGCATACAAGATTACCGTTACAGGCTTGAAGGGAGGGCACTCCGGAGTCGATATACCTCTCCAAAGAGGAAATGCCAATAAAATAATATTCAGGTTTCTGAACAACCTTTCGGAAAAAACAAAATTGAGACTTGCATCCGTAACAGGCGGCGATATGCGTAACGCAATTCCTCGTGAAGCCGTTGCCGCAATTACCGTTAAAGATGAAAATAAACTGAAAAAATATATCGAAGATTTCAATAAAGTTATAAAATCAGAGTTAAAAGCTGTTGATGCAGGAGTTGAGATAAAAGCTGAAGAATGCGAAATGCCGGAGTCGGTTATTCAAAATAAAGTTGCAAAAAAACTGATAAAAGCAATATGTGCAGCACCTCACGGAGCTTTAAGATTTATTGATGAAATGCCGGAAATTCCTGAAACATCAACAAATTTGGGAATTGTAAAATCGGAAAACGGTGTAATTACTGTTGCAAATTTAGTCAGAAGTTCGTCAGATTCAGCAAAAGAGGCATTGGCAAAAGATATTAAAGCACTGTTTAAACTTGCCGGAGCAAAAGTCAAATTTTCCGGAGAATACCCGGGCTGGAAACCTGATTTCGAATCGCCGATTCTGTCTGCAATGAAAAAATCTTACAATGAAAAATACGGAAAAATACCGGAGGTTAAAATCATTCACGCCGGTTTAGAATGCGGTGTTCTCGGGGCAACCTATCCTAACTGGGATATGATTTCTTTCGGACCCACTATTCGTTTTCCGCATTCGCCGGATGAAAAAGTTCATATAGAGTCAGTTGCAAAATTTTGGGATTTCTTAAAAGAAACACTCAAAAATGTGCCTGAAAAATAAGGACTTATAACTTTTTAAAAATATTTGTGCCTCGCTTTTGCGGGGCATCTTTTACAGTAAAAGAAAGATTATGAAGGAGAAAAACATAACAATAACAGTTTTTGAATACGATTCGATCCGGGAACTGAGCAAAGAAGAGCAGGTTTTAGTTAAAAAATCTGAAGAAGTTGTAAAAAATGCATATGCTCCTTACTCTAAGTTTCAGGTAGGAGCAGCTGTTTTGCTCGAAAACGGCGAAATAATTACAGGAACAAATCAGGAAAATGCGGCATATCCGTCAGGACTTTGTGCCGAAAGGGTTGCAATTTTTTATGCAAACTCAAAATATCCGGATGTTCCCGTAAAAGCAATAGCCGTTACGGCATTTACGAATAATGATTTTGTAAAAACACCCGTTTCTCCCTGTGGTTCTTGTCGGCAGGTTTTAAATGAAAGCGAAACAAGGTTTAAAAAGCCGATAAAGATACTTTTGGTCAGTAAATCAAAAGTTACCGTAATTAATAATACAAAAGATTTATTACCGTTAAATTTTGACGAGTCTTCTTTAATTAATTAACTGAACAAACGTTGCCCGAGAGTTATATTATTTTCGGGCAACTATTTAATGTTTACAACCCGAGAGATATTTTTATTTTTTTAATTTTATCGGATAAAATATCATTAACCTTATCAAAATTTTCTTTGCAGCACAACTTATCATTAACACTTACGTAAAATTTAATTTTAGGCTCTGTCCCCGAAGGTCTTACGGTTACTACAGAGTTGTCGTCCGTTATAAATTGAATTACATTTGATGCGGGAAGATTTATCGGTTCAACAGTTTCGGTTACAAAATTTTCTTTTTGCCGCAATAAATAATCTTTGATTTCAATAACTTTTGAATCTGCAATTTCTTTCGGAGTAT
>JALSMF010000395.1 GCA_026987795.1 Bacteroidales bacterium | reverse complement strand
TCGGGGTATTCGGACTTTGATAATACAGCAAATAAATCTTCACTTATTTTATTTATCGATTTTTCGTATTTTAACTTATTGGCTTTGAACTTTTCATTTAAAAATACGTCCGGATTGTCGGTAACATAAACGGCATCTCTTTTTCCTTCGCGATATTTATCATGTGTCATTTTAAACGGAACGGGATCGGCTTCATAGGTCTTCCTCTTCATTTGGTCTATATACCAATCAGTCCCGAGTAAACTTAAATTTACAACTTTTATGTCTGTCCGTATACCTTCAACTTCTTGTGCATACCACAAAGGGAAAGTATCATTGTCGCCGTAAGTGAATAATATTGCATTTTTATCGCACGAATTAAGATAGTCAACGGCAAAATCACGAGCGGTATACCTGTTTGAACGGTCGTGATCGTCCCAATTTTGCTGTGCCGTAATAACAGGTACGGGGATTGTTAAAAGAGCTGTAACTGCTATAATATATTTTTTATTTAATTTTTCCGTCAAATACTTAAAAATACCGGCAACACCTAATCCTGCCCATATTGCAAAGGCATAAAAAGATCCTGCATAAGCGTAATCTCTTTCCCTGGGTTGATACGGAGTTTGGTTTAAATATATAACAATTGCTATTCCTGTAAAGAAAAACAACAATGCAATTACAGAGAAATTTTTCGTGTCATTTTTATAGGAAAACATTAAACCCAGTATGCCCAAAATAAAAGGCAATAAGTAATATGTGTTTCTGCTCTTATCATTTTTTATCCTGTCAGGTAGGTCTTTTTGATTTCCTGTCATCATTTTATCCAAAAAAGGAATACCGCTTATCCAGTTACCTTTTGTTATACCGCCGTATGACTGCAAGTTGTTTTGTCGTCCGGCAAAATTCCACATAAAGTATCTGAAATACATATGTCCTAACTGGTATTTGAAAAAGAACTTGATGTTATCGGTAAATGCGGGGTCTTCTCCGGGTTCAATGCCTGTCCACGACTGATAGGCGGAAATATGATTTTTATCTCTGCTGTACATTCTCGGAAAAATAGTTTTTCCGGATGATTCATAAAGATATTCAGGGTTTGTTTTTTCAATTTTTTGATATTTCCCGTTTACAGGAATATATGTATAAAGCTTTTTAAATTTTATTTCTCCGTATTCGTCTTTCTGAAACTCTGCATTGTAATAATTCCCGTAAATCAAAGGTCTTGACCCGTACTGCTCTCTGTTTAAATATGACAGAAGAGCAAAAATATTTTCGGGGTTGTTTTCGTCCATAGGCGGATTGGCATAAGATCGGATTACGATTATTGCAAAAGATGAGTATCCTATGAGAATAACGGTAATTATCGTTACGGCAGTATTCAGAAATATTTTTCTTTTTTTGTATGTGTAATAAATCCCGAAACCCAACATACCGAAAGTAAGTATTATGTATGCAAAAAGTCCGCTGTTATAAGGCAGTCCGAAAGAATTTACGGACAACAGTTCGAATTTTGAGGCAATTACGGCATATCCCTGAATAATACCGTACATAATAAATGTAAGGATAAGTAAAGAAATAATAAATGTGTAAAAAATTCCTTTTTTTGTTGTTTTGTACCTTTTGAAATAATATACGAATACGATTGCCGGAATTGCAAGTAAGTTTAATAAATGAACTCCGATTGAAATTCCCATTAAAAAAGCGATAAGGATAAGCCACCTGTCAGAATATTTTTGTTCCGATATTGTTTCCCATTTTAGTATTGCCCAGAAAACAACAGCCGTAAATAAAGAGGAGCTTGCATAAACCTCAGCTTCAACAGCCGAAAACCAAAACGTATCTGAAAAAGCATAAATTAAGGAGCCGACAAAGCCGCTTAACAAAACAGCAGCAGCATTGTTCGATTTAAATTCGTCTTTCTTTAATAAAAATTTTTCGGCAAAATACGTGATTGTCCAAAAAAGGAAAAGGATAGTGAAGGCACTTGCTGTAACTGATACAAGATTTATCATGAAAGCAACGTGTTGCACTGATGAAGAGAAAAGAGAAAAAAATTTGGCAAGGAGCATAAAAAAAGGAGCTCCGGGAGGGTGTCCGACTTCCATCTTATACGAAGATGCAATAAATTCTCCGCAATCCCAAAGACTGACAGTAGGCTCAACGGTAAGAAAGTAAGTGATAAAAGCAATGAGAAAAACTCCCCATGCAATAAAAATATTGTATTTCTTATATGCCGAATAATTCATAACCGTTATTATTTTCCGTTTCGTTTAATTATAACCATTACCGTGTGTATCAGTATTTTGAAGTCCAGATATAAGGACATGTTTTCGATGTAAAAAATATCATAATTCAGACGTTTTATCATCTGTTCAATATTTTCGGCATACCCGAATTTTACTTGCCCCCAAGAGGTAATTCCCGGTTTTACTTTGAGTAAATTAAGAAAATGCGGAGCTTTTTCAACTATTTTGTCGATATAATATCTGCGTTCAGGACGCGGACCTACCAAAGACATATCTCCTTTTAATACATTAAAAAACTGAGGTATCTCATCCAGTCTTGTTTTTCTCATAAACCTGCCGAACTTTGTAATTCTTTTATCATCCTCCGATGACAGTTGCGGTCCGTCTTTTTCGGCATCAACATACATTGAACGAAATTTATAAATAACAAACGGCTTTTCATGTAAGCCGATTCTTTCCTGTTTAAAAAATACACTGCCTTTTGACGTAAGTTTTATAATTACGGATGTTACTAAAAAAACCGGAGATAAAACTATCAATGCAACGGTCGAAACAAAAATATCAATAATACGCTTCAGGCTTTCTTGCCATGCAGGCATTAAAGTATGAGAAATTATTATGAGCGGTGTTCCCAAAAAGCTTGACATCCTTACTTTACCTGTTAAAATATCAAACAATGAGGGAATTACTTTTGTAATAACATTTACTCTTTGGAGTTTATACAATATCTTTTCAATTTCTTTATGTTCAGACGATTCGATAGCGATAATAACCTCTTCGATTTTGTATTTTTTTATAGTATCAATTAAATTATCATAACTGCCGAGATGTTTTAAGTGCTTACTCAAAACAGGGTCTTTTTTATCATAAATATTTATAAAACCGGTAAATTTATAACCGTATTTTTCTTCGTCAGAAGTTAATTTTTTATATAAATTTAAAGCTTTACCGTTACTTCCTATCAAAAGAGTGTTAAAACCTGTCTTTCCTGATTTTATTTTATTTTGTGTATGTGTGGTTATTATAAGTCTGGGAATATAGGTAATTACAAACTGTAAAAGAAACAATGCAAATAATGATATGTAATAATTTTTATAGGAGAAAATAAAATCGTCTAAAATTAATACAAAGAAAACTATTACAACACCTGCAGATACAGAAATGAAAGTCTGCCACAATTCCAACAACCTGGATTTTCTGAAAAGAACTCGGTAGTAACCGGACATTGAGTAAAGAAATATCCAAAAAAGCGGAAGGACAAACAAGCCGATATAGAAATTAGAATTAAAAACGACATCAACCTTGTAGCCGTAATTCGGAGACTCAATAAAAAATTTGCGAAAAAGCCAAAACAAGAACCAGGCAGCAGACGCACTCAGATAATCGGACAGAATATATTTTATTCGCTGTTTCTTTTTATTCATTTATTGAAAATTGAATCGGAATTAATCTGCATACCGATTTAAACAAAACGTAAAATAAAAATTTTGATTGTTAAAAAACGAATTTTTAGAGATATAATTTTTAAAAAGTCCGAAACTTTTTATTTTCGCTCAAAATTTACACTTTTAGAATGAAAGATACCTATCGTCATAAAGGTCTTCGTAAAATGCTTATTGACTCTTTAAGAAAAAAGGGGATAGACAATGAGGATGTTCTGTCGGCAATGATGAATGTCCCTCGTCACCTTTTTATGGCGAAAGGTTTTGAGGAGAGGGCATATCAAGACAATGCCTTTCCTATTGCTGCCGAGCAAACAATTTCTCAACCCTATACCGTTGCTTTTCAAACTTCATTACTCGAAATTAAAAAATCGGATAAAGTTTTGGAAGTAGGAACCGGCTCCGGTTACCAAGCTGCGGTTTTACTTGAATTGGGAGTGAAACTTTATACAATAGAACGGCAGCAGGAGCTGTTTAAATCATCAAAATTACTTTTAAATAATTTAGGATATTACCCTTACTCATATTACGGAGACGGTTATAAGGGTTTACCGAGTTATGCTCCGTTTGATAAGATATTGGTTACCGCCGGAGCTCCGGAAATACCCGAAAATTTATCAGAACAACTTAAAACGGGAGGAATAATGGTTATTCCGACAGGATCTCGGCATTCACAAGATATGCTTAAAATTATTAAAATCTCAGAAGGCGAGTACAAAACCGAAAATCACGGTAAATTTATTTTTGTTCCGATGCTGAAAGGAAAAAAATAATAAAAATCACCTTATTGTTATAACTACTTGTCTTTTATTTCGAGGTCCGTCAAATTCACACAAAAAAATATTCTGCCAAGTTGAAAGTCCGAGTTTTCCGTTTATAACAGGAATATTTTCGCTTGGTCCTATAAGTCCCGCTTTTAAATGCGAGTCTCCGTTACCGTCTTGCCTGTCGTGTTTCCATATGCCTTCGGGGATAAGTCTTTTAAGTAGCTCCAACACATCCTCCTGCACAGAATAATCCCGGTTTTCCTGTATCATAATTCCGGCTGTAGCCCCCTGAACATATACATTTACAATGCCCTCCGCAACTCCGGAAATTTTAACGACAGATTTCACATACTCTGTTATGTCAACAAGCTCACATCTTTTTGATGTTTTTATGTATATAAGTTTTTGCATTTTTTCTTCAAAAATATAAAACTTTACATAAAGAGTTCTATTTTTGTCATAATGATTAATAAAGGAATTGTAATAAAATCTACGGGAAGTTACTATCTTGTCAAAAAAGAAGACAACAGTATTATAAATTGTCGAATACGGGGAAAATTCAGAACAAAAGAATATAAAAATACAAACCCTGTAGCTGTAGGCGATATTGTAGGATTTAAAGTCCAAAAAGACGAAAATTCCGGAGTTATAACAAAAATTTTTGACAGAAAAAACTGTCTTATCAGAAAATCAACAAACCTGTCAAGAAAGTTTCATATCATTGCTTCAAATATTGATTACGCATTTCTGATTGCCACACTTACAGAGCCTGTTACATATCTTATGTTTACAGACAGATGGCTTATTGCCTGTGAAAAAAACAACATTGAACCCGTTATTATTTTCAATAAAATTGATTTATATGACAATGAACTAAATAAGAAACTTGTTTCTTACATCAAGATATACAGTGATATAGGATATAAGTGTTTTCCTGTTTCTGTTAAAGAGAATAAAGGTATTGATAAAATAAAGAATATAATAAAAGGTAAAACAATAGTTATATCAGGTAATTCCGGCGTAGGAAAATCAAGTTTAATTAATTTGCTGGAACCGAAATTAAAACTTAAAACTGCAGAAATATCAGAATATCACAAACAAGGAAAACATACAACCACATTTGCCGAGATGTTTCCGGTTGCAGGAGGATACCTTATTGACACACCGGGAATAAAAGGTTTTGGTTTGGATGAAGAAACAAAAGAAAATACGGCATTATATTTTCCCGAAATGAAAAAAATATCTCATTTATGCAAATTTAATAACTGCACACATACCCACGAACCGGACTGTGCTGTTAAAGAAGCCGTAAATAACAGAGAAATAAGCCCGTCAAGGTATAATAACTACCTCAATATTTTGGCAGGCGAAGAAGACAAATACAGACAAGATAAATATACTTAAACTCGTAAAATGACATACAAAAAAATAATAACATTATTTCTTTTTACCTTTTTATATAAGTTGTCTTTTTCTCAACAACAAATGTTGCCTTTGGGCGAATTTTATAATCAAACAATATCCTTTAACCTGAACAAAGCAAGTTCCCCTGTTATTAATACAGGTTTTAAACCTTTGCTGAAATCTGAAATAAACAAGGCTTTTAATACGGACTCGGTTATTTATAAGACAGAAACGGATTTTTTCGACAGACATAAAAAAACGTGGTTTTGGAAGAAACTCCTTTTTGAAGATTTTATATCGGTAAAAGAGAAAGATTTTACATTACAAATAAACCCTTTGTTTTACCTTCAATACGGAAAGTCAGACAAAACTGCCGATAAATATTTTATAAACACAAGAGGTATTGAAATAAAAGGAGATATAGGAAAAAAGCTGTCATATTATTCAAGTTTCAGAGAAAATCAGGCAAGGTTTCGCCCTTATATCTATGATTGGGCTTGGAACCGTTTGGTTGTTCCCGGACAGGGTGCATTAAAAAAAAACAATAACGATTTAAGTTTATACGATTTCTCATCTGCTTCCGGATACTTGTCTTATACTCCGTATAATTGGCTTAATATTCAGGCAGGACAAGACAAAAATTTTATAGGTGAAGGACATCGCTCCTTGTTCCTTTCGGACAACACAACCGGTTATCCCTTTGTAAAATTCAGTTTTACGTATAAAAATTTCAAGTATATTACAATGTTTACACAGTTCAGAGACTTTGAAGGAGTGTATTATAATTATCATATAAAAAAACACGGAGCATTTAACTATTTATCTTATAATTTTAAAAATATAGCGGAGATAGGGCTTTTTGAAGGCTTAATATACAGAACAACAGATACATCGGCTTATTTTAATGAATTTCCGACGGACTTCTTTATTCCGGTTATCGGAATAAGAACGGCGGCAAACGGCTTTGCTTCCGAAAATAATGCACTTGCAGGTATAAACCTTAAACTGAAAATTACAAATTATATACAGGGCTATGCACAATTTGCCGTCGATGACCCCGAACAAAGAAAATACGCTTATCAAGCCGGAATAAAAGTATTTGACATTTTACACTCAAAAGTGAACGGTCTGCAATGGTATTTTCAAACAGAATATAACTGTGCATCACCTAGAACTTATTCGCATAAAAACCTTAGATATCAAACTTGGTCGCATTATAATCAAGAACTTGCCGTTCCGTTCGGAACCGATTTCTCGGAAGTTTATGTTAATTCAAATTTGATTTATAAAAGATTTATTATAGACTTCAGATACAATTACATAAAGCTGAATAACAGCAATACATATTCTGATATCTATATGCTTGATGATTTTGTATACATAACAATGCCGGATAAAGAAACCGTATCGCATAAAACCGTAACTATTTTTTACACAATAAATAACAGAACCGGATTGCAATTATATTCAGCAATTGATTTAAGAAAAGAGAATAATGAACAGGAAAGATTTATTATGTTCGGAATAAAAACATCTTTAAACAATTTTTATTACGATTTTTAGTTTAGAACCGAAAAGGAATTATCAGATGAATGTTTACTCCCGAAAACAGAAATTAAAAACCGGCTTATTTATTCTTGCCGTATTTCTCGGTGCGGGAATAATTTTTTATACAAATAATCTTGTTAAAGAAATCTCAAAACAAGAGCGTAAACGAATTGAAATCTGGGCAGAGTCGATACGGGAATTTTCCCGCATAGGATTAGATGAGAAAGTAAGCCCTACGGTATATAAAATTCTCGGAGAAAATAAAACAATACCCGTTATTTTGGTAGGTGAAAACGGTGAAATAACAGACCACAGGAATATTAAAATGAAAACTGCAAATGATTCGTTATATCTGCGGAGGCAGTTAAAAATAATGAAAGAGCAGCACGAACCGATAGTTATCGAATATGACGGAGGGCATAAAAATTATGTTTTTTATAAAGATTCATCGTTGCTTACCGCTCTGTTTTATTACCCTTACATACTTGTTGTTATTGTATCGTTTTTTATAGGAATTGCCTATTGGGCATTCAGCAGTTCTCGTAAAGCGGAAGAAAACCAGTTATGGGCGGGTCTTTCAAAAGAAACGGCACACCAGTTAGGCACACCTATTTCGTCTTTAGTTGCGTGGATAGAGCTTTTAAAACTGAAAAATGAAGATAAAAAACTTATTGAAGAAGTGGAGAAAGACGTGAAACGGCTGGAAACAATTACCGAAAGATTTTCAGGAATAGGCTCAACACCTGTTTTAATGCGAATGAATTTATTTAAAATATTAGTAAATTCCGTATCATATCTACAGGCAAGGACATCTAAAAATGTAAAATATATTTTAAATTTTGATAAAGAAGGAGAATTGCTGATTCCTTTGAATGAGTCTCTTTTTGAGTGGGTTATAGAAAATATGTGTAAAAATGCCGTTGATGCAATGCAGGGAAAAGGTAAAATAATAATAAGCGTTGAAGAACGAAAAGATAAAGTTTTTATAGACATCAAAGATTTCGGGAAAGGTATTCCTAAAACACAATTCAAAACTGTATTTAAGCCCGGGTTTACTACAAAAAAAAGAGGGTGGGGCTTAGGATTGTCCTTAGTAAAACGAATCGTTGAAACATATCATTCCGGAAAAATATTCGTAAAATCATCCGAGCCCGGAAAAGAAACAACATTCAGAATAGTTCTGAACAAATAGAAAAACGATTTATCGTATTTTTTGCCGTATCGTTTTTATTCGTATTATTTTCTCTTTGTATATTGCAAAAACAACAAAAGAAAAAAACAACACACTGTTTACCGCATATTTCAGAGGTCCGCTTAAATTTAAAAACTGACTGATAAAAAACAGACCGACAGCGATAAGGGTATATAAAAAAATCTTATTTAAATGATAATTAATTTTGAAGTGCTTTTGTCCCCAAAAATAAGAAACAATCATCATCGTAAAATAGCAAAAAAATGTAGCCCAAGCCGAACCTAAATACCCTATTTTCGGGATTAAAATATAATTCAGTAAGATAGTAACAAATGCTC
>JALSMF010000394.1 GCA_026987795.1 Bacteroidales bacterium | reverse complement strand
TTATTTTTTGTAATGTTAAAATCCCGGCAGTTTTTGTCGGGATTTTTTAAAATATTTAAATTTTACAGCAAAGGAGTTATGACAAAACAAATATTCTTACCGTTTTTTATAATTATTTTTTCTTTTTCCGGTTATTCGCAAACATACCTGAAAATTAAAACCGGAATAAATTTATCAAAAGCAGTTTACCTTAATGATGCTGATGAAAACCTTATTAAACCCATTCGGAAATTAAAACCCGGGATTACGGGCGGAATAGTCTTACATCATTTTTTAAATAAGGTTATTTCCGTTCAGACAGAAATTTTATATTCTCAAAAAGGGCTGAAAACAGAACAAATACCTTTTGCAACAAGCATTAACACAATGAATTATCTTGAAATTCCCGTTACGGGTCATTATTCTTTTGTGAAAACCCGTAATTCATTTTTTAATATTTATATCGGAGGTTTCGGAGCATATTGGACAGACGGAAAATATAAACGTAAAGATTATTATACAGGAGATGTAAGCTCAATAAAAGTTGACTTCAGCAACCCGAACTATTCATACAGCAGAGTTGATGCCGGTATTTTAGCCGGAGCTGTTTACAATATAAATAATATTGATCTTTTTATCAGATACACACACAGTATGACAGGAAGTTCGGAAGAAAATACAGATGCTTTATCAAATAAAGTATTCTCACTCGGTATTAATTATAAAATTTTGAAATAAATCTTAGTATTTTTCGTATATTTGATAGTTAATCATTTATCAAAAGCCCGTAATTATGAAAAAATTAATTTTATTATCATCATTAAGTTTACTCTTAGTAATATCATTACACGCACAAAAATTCGGTTTTAAAGCAGGATTAAACTTGTCCGGAGTGAATTCAAGCACTGAATTGCAAAACTATCAAACCGGAGAATTACTTCCCGGACTTAACGGCGGCATTGTTTTTGAATTTGCCCCCTTAAAAATACTCGGAATAAGAGCCGAAGCCCTTTTTTCACAAAAAGGATACTCTGTTAACAGTAATGTAACCCTTGACGGAACCGATGCCGTTATAAACACATCTCTGACAATGAACTATCTTGAACTGCCCTTATTGTTAAGAATAAAAACAGGTCCTCTCTATTTTACCGCAGGTCCTTACTTTGCCTATGCCGTAAGCGGAAAAGATATAGCCTCAATAACAATTGACGGAGAAAAACTTGCAGAAGAATTATATTCTAATTACGGACAAATACCCTCTAATGACGTATTTAAATCAGGCGAATTTAACGGCGACAACATTACATACAGCAGAACAGACGCAGGGCTGAATTTCGGCATAGGACTGAAACTTTTAAAGTTCTTCGCAGAAGCAAGATACGGAGTCGGTCTGGCAAATATAGAAAATTACAACGGCATACCGTCAGACGAATTTACAAAAAACTACACTATCAGCATTTCTGCAGGTATACTGATAGGAAAATAAAACTTTATTTTTTGATATTAAAATAAAACAATTTAACTTTACTTTTTCTAAAACTAATAAACAATAAAAAACCATGGTAAATAAAGTTATTCTTATCGGAAATGTAGGAAACGACCCCGAAGTAAAATACGTAAGTGAAGATGTTCCCGTAGCACGCTTCAGACTGGCAACGAGCGAATCATATAAAAACAAAAACGGCGAAAAAGTTACTAATACCGAATGGCATAACATAGTTGTTTGGAGAGGACTGGCAAAAGTTGTTGAAACATATGTAAAAAAAGGCTCTAAACTTTTTATTGAAGGAAAACTGACATACAGACAATACGAACAAGACGGACAAACAAAGTATTTTACCGAAATCGTTTGTCGTGATATGACAATGCTTGACAGCAAAGGTACGAATACTGCAAATAACCAAAATACCGCATCGTCTGCCGTCCGAGAATCCCCGACAGATATAAACGATACCGAAAATTTTAACGATGTTGATGATTTACCGTTTTAACGGGATTATTTAATTTTCAAAAAGATGTCACAGTCTCAGGCATCTTTATGTTATTGACTAATTACTAAACTCTTGGATACAGAACCTTTTCAGACAATATACATACTTGATATTATTGTAAATTCGCTGCCGCTTGAATTTTATCTCGGCTTGGCGGGAAGTATTATTCTTTTACTCTCCTCGGCAATGGTTTCCGGCTCGGAAGTTGCATTTTTCTCTCTTTCGCCGGAACAAAAAGACATATTAAAGAAAGATGAGTCTAAAAAAGCCGGACTCATTCTGCAAATGCTTAAAAACCATGAAAAACTTTTAGCCACAATTCTTATTGCGAATAATTTTATAAACATAGGAATTGTAATAATAACATCTTACATTTTAAACCTCGCTTTTGATTTTTCAGATTTTCCCGTATTGGGATTTTTATTCGAGGTAGTTGTTATAACTTTTATATTACTGCTTTTCGGTGAAATTATCCCCAAAGTTTATGCATCAGAATTTTCACTGTCATTTGCCAAATTTACCGTTACTCCTTTATTTTTATCAATGAAGATATTCTCTCCCGTAAGCAATATCCTTATAAAATCAACATCTGTCGTAAACAAACGATTGAAAATGAAAAAGAAAGTTTCCGTTGAAGATTTATCTGATGCACTTGAACTCACCGAAAATGACATAAAACAAGACAAAGACATACTTGAACGCATTATTAATTTCGGAAGCATTGATGTTAAAGAAATTATGAAACCACGTGTTGACACGGTATCGGCAGATATTAATTTCAGCTTTTCTAAACTTAAATCTTTGATTATTGAGTCGGGATATTCCAGAATACCTGTTTACGAAAATAATTTTGACAACATTAAAGGCATCCTTCTTATAAAAGATTTACTTGAGTATATTGATAAAGAAGACTATAAATGGCAAGAAGTAATAAAACCTCCCTTTTTTGTCCCCGAAACAATGAAAATAAATGATTTGCTTGAAGAGTTCAGAGAAAAAAAAATCCATATGGCAATTGTTACCGACGAATACGGAGGCTTGTCCGGAATTGTAACAATGGAAGACATTATTGAAGAAATCGTAGGAGAAATAAGTGATGAAACAGATGAAGAAGATAAACTGTTCCGGAAAATTGATGCAAAAACATATATTTTTGACGGAAAAATTCAGCTAAACGATTTTTATAAAATTCTTGACATCAAAGAAGATATATTTGAAAAAATAAGAGGTGAAGCCGATTCGTTAGCAGGTTTAATTTTAGAAAAAAAAGAAGATATCCCGAAAGAAGGCGATATGATAAAAATAGATGAATTTGAATTTATTATTGAAGCTGCCGATAATCGAAAAATTAAAAAAATCAAATTAAAAATTAACTGATTACCAAATATGCTTTTTTTCAGGAAGTCCCGAAAAACTGATAACTATTTTTAAAATATTCCGACAATTTCAAAATACTGAAACGACTTACAAAAAAATTATTGTCAGTTTTGAACTTTTATTACTTTTGCTGAAAGACCTCAACAAAGCTAACGAAAACAATTATTTTTCATATAAAGCAAATTAGCATTTATTTAAAAACAAATAAATGAAATTAGAAAAAATTAATTTAGCCAAATCATTAAATAAAGCATATTTTAAACAAAGTTTGAAACGAGAAAGTATTGATTTGTTTATAAAGAATTTTAATCAACTTTTTGAGCGAATAGACGATAACGAAAGTGAAGAACACAATAAAAATATAATTTCAGATTTTCTAAAAAATACTTATTACAAAGATAAATACGAAATAAATACAGCAGGACGCAAAGACCTTGTAATTCACAAGGGGAATTCAAATGAAACACCTGTTTCTGTTATCATTGAAGCAAAAAAGCCAAATAATAAATCTGAAATGATAAGTTTCAACAAGCCAAACGTAAAATCTTTGCACGAAACTATACATTATTATTTGCACGAAAGAATTGTAAAGGATAATAAAGAAATTAAACACATAATAATTACAAATATTTATGAATGGTATATTTTTGATGCAAGCGAATTTGAAAAATTATTTTATCAAAACAAAAAGTTCAGAAGATCTTATAAAGAATGGAACAGCGGAAAACTTCCCGGGCAAAAAACAGATTGGTTTTATAATGAAATTGCAAAACCGTTTGTCGAAAATTATATTGAAAATATACAATGCACTTACATTAGTTTAAAAGATTACGAAAAAATTGTAAATAATACAGATAAAAATGACAATAAAAAGTTAATTAATCTTTACAAAATTTTTTCGCCCGAACACCTTCTAAAATTATCGTTTTCTAATGATTACAATAAAATAGATGCCGGATTTTACAATGAGCTTTTATATATTTTGGGTTTAGAGGAAAACAAAAAAGGCGGAAAAAAACTGATAACAAGAGTAAAAGAAAAAAACAGAAAGGCAGGTTCGTTGCTTGAAAACACAATAAACATTATTTCTGTTCGGCATAAATTAAAAAATATTGAAAGGCTTGATTTATTCGGCAAGAATGAAGAAGAGCAATTATTTAGTATTGCATTAGAGCTGTCAATTACTTGGTTAAATCGTATTTTGTTTTTAAAACTTCTTGAAGGACAATTAATAAAATATCATAAAGGAAATACAAATTTTGCATTTTTAAATTTCAAAAAAATAAACGATTTCGATGAACTTGATGAACTATTTTTTGAAGTTCTTGCAGTAAAGCCCGAAAACAGAACAATTTCAGTAAATAACAAATTTGGTGATTTGCCCTATTTGAACAGTTCGCTCTTTGAAATAACAGAGTTAGAAGAAAGAACTACCCAAATTTCGGCACTAAAAGACCGTTTAACTTTGCCAATAGCATCTTTTACTGTTTTAAAAGACGAAAAAGGAAAAAACCGACAGGGTGAATTAAATACACTTGAGTATTTGTTTGAATTTTTAAATGCTTACAATTTCTCGAGTGAGACAAAAGCAGAAATTCAAGACGACAATAAAACAATTATCAATGCTGCAGTTTTGGGATTAATTTTTGAAAAAATTAATGGATACCAAGACGGTGCTTTTTATACACCAAGTTTTATTACAACATTTATCAGTCGTGAAACTATCAGAACAACAGTCATAAATAAATTCAGCAAGGCATACGATAAAAAATTCAAAAGTTTTGAAAATTTAAAAGATTTTATTGATTATTCTGACAGCAAAGAACGAAAAAAAGCAAACGAAATAATAAACTCAATAAAAATTTGCGACCCTGCCGTCGGTTCGGGACATTTTATTGTATCGGCACTAAACGAACTTGTCGCCGTAAAAAGCGAATTGAAAATTATTGAAGATGTAAACGGAAAACGCATAAGAGGAATAAAAATTGAAAATATAAACGACGAACTCGAAATAATAGACGAAGAAACAAGCGAACCGTTTCAATATTATGTAAACGAAAAAGGCAACCCGCCAAGCGAAATTCAGAACATACAAAAAGCAATTTTTTACGAAAAAAGAAACTTAATTGAAAATTGTATTTACGGTGTTGATATTAATCCTAAATCGGTATTAATCTGCCGTTTACGACTTTGGATAGAACTGCTTAAAAATACATTTTACACCGAAGAAAGCAATTACAAATTCCTTGAAACTCTGCCAAACATTGACATCAATATAAAAACCGGAAATTCGCTGATAAGCAAATTTGACACAGGTTTAGATTTATTTGAACTTACAGCTGTAAAAAATAACATAACTCAATACAAACTAATAACCGAAGAATATAAAAAAACAAGCGATTACGAGCAAAAAACAAAATTCAGAGACCAAATAAAACGTCTGAAATCCGAACTTGAAAAATATGCAATTCCGAAAGATAAATATTATCGTAAATATCTGAAAAAAAGCAAGGAACTTGGCGATTTGCTCAATGCCGGAGGTAACAGTAAAGCTATTCAGAAACAAATTGTAAAAATAAATGCAGAAGTTACCGAGCTTGAAAAAAAATACAAAGAAAACTACCACAATGTATATGCTAATTCAATGGAATGGTCAATTGAATTTCCCGAAATTTTATCGGATAACGGTGAGTTTCAAGGTTTTGACTTGGTAATAGGAAATCCGCCCTACTTTTCAATAAGTAAAGACCGACATTTAAAAGAAGTAAAAGAAAATTACCAAACTTTTAAGCAAACCGGGGATATATATATGCTTTTTATTGAACGGGCAACTCAAATTCTGAAAAAAGACGGAATTTTAAGTTACATAACCTCGAACAAATGGATGCGAGCTGCTTACGGAGAAAACCTGCGAAAATTTTTGTTAGAAAATACAACTGTTGATAAAATTATTGATTTCGACGGATTAAAAGTTTTCGATGAAGCAACGGTTGATACAAACATTATCTTACTTTTTAATAAAAAAAACGGAAACAATAATATTAAAGCCGTCCGTTTTGACAAAACTTTTGATTTAGAAAAAGAAAATATATCAGATTATTTTGATAAAAATAAAATTAAACTTTCCGGTTTAACTTCTGAAAGTTGGACTCTGGCATCAGAAAAAGAAAAACAAATAAAAAATAAGCTGATTAAAAAAGGTAAACTTCTTGAAAACTGGAATATTGAAATAAACAGAGGTATCTTAACCGGTTTTAATGAAGCATTTTTTATAGACGAAGCTAAAAAAGAAGAATTGATAAAAAAAGACCCTAAATCTGCAAAGATTATTAAACCTTTGTTAAGAGGAAGAGACGTTCATAAATATTATATTGACAAAAAAAACAGGTTTTTAATAGATACTTACAACGGAAAATTAGTTTACGAAGAAGATAAAAAAACAGGAAAAAAGAAAAGAATCAGAAAATACAGAGTTATTGCGGAAAAATATCCGGCAATATACGAACATCTTAAAAAATATGAAACTCAATTAAAAAAACGAGATGACCAAGGAGAACACTGGACTAATCACAGAAATTGTGCTTATCAAGAACTCTTCTCCGAGAAAAAAATAATTTATCCTGAAACAACCGGACGCAGGTCAGAGTTTTATCTTGATAAAAATAATTATTTAATAGATAAAACCTGTTTTATGATAACAGGCGATAATTTAGAATATTTACTTGCCGTTTTATCATCAAAAGTAATTGAATTTTATTATGAAAGAGAAGGCAGATTACTCGGCAAACAAGCAATACAATATTCAAAACAATATGTCGAAAAAATACCAATCCCGGAAATAACAGAAAAAAATCAAAAAACTGTAAACAAAATAGAAGAACTTATAAACGAAATCTTAAGAATCAAAGAAAAAAATACACAAGCCGATATTAGTAAACAACAAACAGAAACAGACAAACTTATTTACAAATTATATGAACTGACGAAAGAAGAAATCGAAATAATTGAAAACAATTAAAAACATTAATATTTATTAAATGTCCCCGATTAATTAATTTAGCGACAGTTTTATCTGAAATATTTTTTTATAAACAAAACTTATGAAAATCAAAAGAAAAATATTTTTACTTATAATGCTTGCAAGCATCCTTTTTTCCTGCAAAGAAAATTATTACCCTAAACCTCACGGTTATTTGCGAACAGATTTTCCGAAAAAGGAATACCGACTGTTCGATTCGGTTTATCCTTACACTTTCGAAATCCCCGTTTATTCAAAAATAGTTCCGGACAGCAGCAAAGGGGCTGAAAAATATTGGGCAGACTGGAAATTCCCCGAATTTAACGCAACTGTTTTTTTAAGCTATAAAAACATAGAAAATAATCTTGACTCTTATGAAGAGGACACGCGAGAACTTGCATACAAGCATACAATTAAAGCCGATGCAATAGAAACAAAAATATGGGAAAACAATGATGCAAAAGTTTACGGAATTTTGTATGACATAAAAGGAAACGTTGCTTCGCAAATTCAGTTTTACCTTACCGACAGCACCCGACACTTTATAAGAGGTGCTTTTTATTTTAATAATATCCCGAACAAAGACTCACTGGCTCCGGCATTGAAGTTTTTACGAAAAGATATTGACAGAATGATACAAACTTTTAAGTGGAAAAATGTCAGATAAAACAACAGGAATTCTAGGCGGCGGAAGTTGGGCAACAGCTCTTGTTAAAATGTTCATCGACACGGGCAATTGTAAAAAACTAAACTGGTATATCCGAAATACCGAAAATATTGAACACATAAAAAAATTTAAACATAACAAACACTACCTGTCTTCTGTCAGATTAAATACCGAAAAACTATTTTTGAGTAATGATATAAACCAAATAATAAGCAAATCAGATGTTTTGATTTTTGCAATCCCTTCAGCCTTCATAAAAAACGCTTTAATAAAAAACAACTTTTCACTGTCGGACAAAATTATTGTTTCTGCCGTAAAAGGCATTATCCCCGGTGAAAATCAAATATTTGCCGAATATTTCAATCAAAAATACAATGTTTCTTTGCAAAATATAGGCATTATTACCGGACCTTGCCACGCCGAAGAAATTGCTGCAGAACGCTTATCATATCTTACCGTTGCTTCCGAGAATAAATCTCTGGCAGAATTTATAGGAAATAAAATAAAAACAAGATATACAAGAATTAATATCTCTGACGATATTTACGGAACCGAATATTCCGCGGTGCTTAAAAATATCTATGCCCTTGCATCCGGCATTTGCCACGGGTTAGGCTACGGAGATAATTTTCAGGCAGTTTTGGTCTCAAATGCAATTCGTGAAATGAAACGTTTTGTCGATACGGTTCACCCGATAAACAGAGACATAAAAAATTCTGCATATTTGGGAGATTTACTTGTAACGGCATATTCAAAATTCAGCAGAAACCGTATTTTCGGAACAATGACAGGCAAAGGGTATTCCGTAAAAGCCGCACAGTTAGAAATGAAAATGATTGCAGAAGGTTATTATGCCGTAAAAGGTATCCGTGAAATCAATCAAAAACATAATATATTTATGCCTATTGTTGATGCTGTTTATAACATCCTGTA